>NZ_NPDD01000117.1 GCF_002272245.1 Bacillus sp. 7884-1
GCACAAATCAACAGAGTTCTAAAATCATAAATTTACCTTTAACACAGCCTTTTATGAAGAACCGTATCAAAAAAATGAAGGAGGAGAATAAATTTGAAGAAGACAAATACAAAAAAAGTACTATCCACTGCTTTAGCATTGCCCCTGCTATTAACAGGTGTATCTGGTGTATCTGCTGTTGAGGTCCAGAAAAACAATGTTACTAGTGATCTAACAGGCATCCAATTAGAGTATCTCGACAGAGGTTTAATTGCCGCACCAACCTCTGAGGGAGTATTCCTAAGCTGGAGATTATTAGCGAATGAAGCGAAAGGTTATTCGGAAACAGGATTAACAGGTGTCAACTTCAATGTATATCGTGATGGTAAATTGATTGCAAGTGTTGAAGACAGCACCAACTTTGTAGATCAAGATGGCGACTCCGATTCCAGCTATTATGTTCGTTCTGTATTAGATGGAATAGAGTTGGATCAAAGTTCTTCTATTACTCCCTGGCAGCAATCATATGTTGACTTGCAGCTTAAGAAACCAGCAGATGGTGTGACCCCTGCAGGAGAGAGTTATACGTATTCTGCAAATGATATGAGTGTCGGCGATGTTGATGGAGACGGGGAATATGAGTATTTTGTTAAGTGGGATCCCTCTAACTCTAAGGATGTTTCACAGGTAGGATACACCGGTAACACCTATATTGATTGTTATAAATTTGATGGGACACTCTTATATCGGATAGACTTAGGCGTTAATATTCGTTCTGGTGCGCACTATACACAGTTCTTAGTTTATAACTTTGATGGTGATGGCAAATCCGAAATAATGTTCAAAACTGCACCTGGCACTAAAATTGTTAAGTTTGATAATAAAGGAAATGTCACCTCTGAAAAGTTTATTACAATGCCTCAAAAAGACATCGATGCTGGATATAGTAACGAAGATGATTATCGGATGAGCAGAGAAGACTATTATAATCATGTTGTTGACATGTTTTTGGGCTGGCATGAGCATGAAGAAGTGGTCAATGGAAATTGGCCAAGCACGCTTGAAGAAGCCTTTGGTATTGATAAACAATACAACTATCCATTATCAAAAGAAGATGCTGAGAGTTTAACAGATTATTTCATGGATACATTTGCACCAAGTCGAAGCGGACGAAATAATTTACGAGCATTTGAAGGCTTTATTTTAGAGGGTCCAGAATATTTAACGGTCTTCAATGGTGAAACAGGCGAAGACATGGATACGATCGATTACAAACCAAGCAGACATGATGATGGCCTAATGTGGGGCGACTATGCAATGTCTAGAATTGAACCAGGTAACCGTGTCGACCGGTTCCTTGCAAATGTCGCGTATCTTGATGGAGAAAAGCCATACGCCGTGTTTGCCCGCGGCTATTACACAAGAGCCAATCTCGTTACATATAGCTGGGATGGTAAAGAACTAAAAGAAAATTGGACTGTTGATAGCGGATGGACACCAATGAGTAATCCATTTAATGATGGTCCGCATGGCAGGGACGGGACTGATCCGGAATTTGGCATCCTAACAACACAAGGAGCACATTCCCTGAGTGCAGCTGATGTAGATGGAGATGGCAAACAAGAAATCGTATACGGAAGTGCGACCATTGATGATGATGGCTCCTTGTTATACAGTTCAATGGATATAATGCCTCCAGAAAGCGCATCACCTGGAACCACTGCCAGACTTGGCCATGGAGATGCGATGCATGTAACAGATATCGACCCAAGCAGACCTGGAATGGAAATCTTTATGGTACATGAAGGCGCTGCATGGGCACCTTATGGCTATTCATTACGTGATGCTAAAACAGGGGAAATTATTTATGGTGGCTATACTGGCAAGGATACAGGACGAGGAATGATTGGTGACATTGATCCAACACATCCTGGTTTAGAAACTTGGGCCGTTGGATTGTGGAGCGCCGATGGAAACAAAATTAGTAACTCATCACCTGGCACAAATATGAATATTAAATGGGCTGGTGATATGACCACTCAAATTGTGAATGGTTCAGGTGACGGTACCACCACCATTGATGATTGGAAAAAAGGAAGAGTTCTTACAGCTGAGGGCACAAGAACCAATAACGGCACAAAGGGCAACCCAAGTTTAGTTGCAGATATCTTTGGTGACTGGAGAGAAGAACTTCTAGTAAGGACCGAAGATAGTTCAGCGATTCGTATTTACTCAAGTACTCAGGTTACTAACCACAAATTATATACGTTAATGCATGATGCCCAATACCGAGCGGAAGTAGCTAGACAAAGTACAACCTATAATCAGCCTTCTTATACAAGCTTTTACTTTGGAAGTGATACCAATTGGGCGAATGTCCCTCTTCCAAATCTTTCTACACCAGGTTTGCTGTCAGTTTTGGAAGAAACAATGGCAGAATATAAAGCAAGTAAAGAATTGACTGGACCGTTAGCTTCTAAATTAGAAAATTCACTCAAACAGGCAGAACACCACTTGGAAAAAGGATTTAAAAAGCAAGCACTAAAATTTATGGAGAAATATGTATTAGAAATCAACAAAAAAAATAATGCGGCTTACATCTCTTCTAGTGCAAAACTGAACTTGACACATAAAGCTCAATTATTCATTGACATGTTGGAACAAAAATAAAGACGTAATAATAAAAACAACCACCCTGCCAATTGCTATAGGCGGAGATTTTCCGATTAGATGGATAATGGAGCTCGTTTCGGAGTATATAAGGGGAGATTTTCCGACTATGCAAAGCAAAATCTCCCTTTTTAACGATTTTCGAGCCAATAGGCGGAAACTCTCCGTCTAATTAAGCTAATTTCGTAGCTATTTACTAAATTAGAGGAATTTTTCCGCCTATTTATCAGCTTGGATGCTTATTCAAATGATAAATAAAGAAAAAGACGTATGCCAATTCATACGTCTTTTTGTGTCTTTTAATAAGAAAGCACCAGAAAACGGAACCCTTTATACTAGCACTTTTTTTAACTTTTCAGTTAGTGCAGGAATGACAGTCTTATAATCAGCTACGACTCCAATATTTGCCCTTTTATAGATTGGAGCCTCAACGTCTGTATTAATGGCAACAACAGTTTTTGCATTTGTAATACCTGCTAAATGCTGACTGGCACCTGAAATGCCTACTGCAATATAAAGGTCTGGAGCTACAACTGCACCAGTCTGCCCCACTTGAAGATTAGAAGGAACCCAGCCCGCATCACAGGCTGCTCGTGAAGCACCAACAGTACCTCCCAGTAAGTTTGCCAGTGTTTGAAGCATATTGAAGCCCTCAGCACCTTCGATACCTCGTCCACCAGAAACAATAATTGACGCATCTTCGAGCCGAATATCTGACAAAGCCGACTGAATCTTAACAACTAATTTCGTTACAATTATCTCTTCTGAAGGATAATAGTCTACTGGAATGATTTCACCTGTTGCTGTCTCGTCAAACTCCGCTAACTCCTGACTCTTTTGACGGATACCAACTACCACCTTAGAACGGGTAGTAGTGTATTCCCCGTATGCCTTGTCTCCATAGATTGGGCGAACCCATGTTAGTTTGTCGTTGCTGGTATGAAAATCAACTACTTCCGTAATAGCAGATGCGCAATTCCGTGTAGCTAATCTGCCTACTAAATCCTTACCCATCTTGTCGAAGGACAGGATAAGGATATCGGCTCCAGACTGTTGAAAAACTGGATGGATGCTGTTAACAAACAGTTCAACATCATATTCAGCTAGCAAAGGATTAGAAATGGTGTAAGCGATGCTTGCCCCACTGGCTATTGCTTCCTTAGCGCCAGCCTCAGCAAAAGGTCCAAGTGTGACAGATCGAACTTCGCCTCCAGTGGAACTAGCCAAGCGACTGCCAAATGCTATCGCTTCCTTGGCACCTGAACTCAAGCCATCCCCCTGTTGATTTGCAAATACAAGAATTCTCGACATAGTTGAATTCCCCCTATATAATCTTGAGAGCAAAAAGCCGGTCAGCTAATTCGCTAGCAAGTTCTGCGCCATCATTGCCAGGCAAGACCTCGCAAGCAACTTCCATATTCAGGACGTATGCCCGCTCTAGCTTAACACCTGGTTGACAACGCTCAGGATCAAGATTAAGATCGTCTGATTCTAATAGTACAATGGGTTTACTTCTCGCAAGTCTAATATCCTTGACCTTCGGAAGCCTTGGAACGTTTGTCTCAGAGCTTATGATGGTAAATACAGCAGGAGATGGAACACTGACAACAGCATATCCACCTTCAACTTCAACAGTAGCCTTTGCACTATTCTCTTCCACCTCAAGGTCTGAAACAAGTGTTACACAAGGAATTCCTAGTTCTTCAGCCATAACAGGTCCAACAAGACCTTCCTCGATATCACTTGCTTGGTACCCTGTCAGCACAAGTTGTGCTCCACCTAAGGACTTAATGGTTTGTGCTAGAATATGGCCAACAGCCTGTCCGTCTAGATTCTCCCATTCTTCATCCCACACCCTTACAGCTGCATTCGCAGTAAAGGCGAGTGCCCTGCGTAGTACCTCCTCCGATTCCTCATCACCTAGACAAAGTGCTGTTACAGTAGCTCCAGGAACCTTATCACGAAGTTGAACAGCTAGTTCAAGCGCATTCTCCGCAAATGAATCTAGTACAAAGTCAGTGTCACTATTCTCAGGACGATTCGTCTCGGGATCAATTTTAAAATATTTTGGTGTAATTTCCGGGTCTAGAACCTGTTTAAGACATACAACGATGTGCATCTCAATTTCACCTCTCTATTTGTTCACTTTTTCGTTTTAAACTCCTATCCCTTTAACGGATAGCCCTTTGTCGTCTTTAGGATTAGGAGAAGGTATGAATCCGTACATTTCCCTTAGTCTTTCCACTGCCTCAACAGGTGGCTTTGCATTGTAGAATCCACGACGGGTCATATAGACACCCGAATTTTTGCGCAAATCTACAAGTGACTCGCACATCTTGATTCCAGCCGCAAAGGAGTCAACCACTGGCACATCGCCAATTCTAGAAATTCCATGTGTCGCTAAAAAGACATTCATTGGACCCTCTCCTGGAATGATTACATCGGCTCCATCTGCGATAGCCAGCTCCGCTGCTTTTTTGAAGGATTCAATGATCGGCTCAGGGTCATTGAATCCGGCCATAATGTCTTCAAAGCCCACCTCAGTTTGAACGATTGGACCAAGTTTTCCTCCTAATCCGTACTTGTCAGCATTCTGACGGAGTTGATCTGCTAATGGAGCTAGGAAATTTACTACTCCTATACGGTCCCCAAGCATGGATGCCATATGGAAGGAGGCTTGACCATACCCCACTACAGGAATATCTACCAACGTACGTGCTTCCAAAAGCCCTACGTCCGGTATGGTTGCAATGAACATTGCATCGTACCCGGCTTTTTCAGCTGTAAGTGCAGCTCGTACGAACTGTTCCCGGTGGAGATTTTGTAGGTAGGAATGGGTTATAAAGATCCCAGGGTAGTGGGAAGGATACGTCTCTTCCGACATACCATGTAAAACCACCTCGACATCCTGGCGAGCAATCCTGCTTACATGTTTGATGATTGCATCCCGATAATGGGGAACCCGGTCAATAGTTGTAAGACTTTGATGCCAAATTTTCATACAGAAGACCTCCTTTTTACGGAATTGTATTGTATCGAATTATATCTGCGTTTCTCAAATTATATTTGCGTTACGACCAATCTATCATTCTCAAACAACTGCGTTCTCAGACAATGCCTCCCGAACAGCAACCCGTCCAAATACCGCTGCCTTCCCCAACGAACTTCCCGTCATGTATCCGGCCCCATGGAATCCGCCAGTTACTTCTCCCGCTGCATACAATCCCGGAATCGGCTCACCGAAAGAATTCACTACCTTGGCTTCAGCATTGACAGACACACCTGCATAGGTTGCCAGCATAGCGACCGTTGATTCGAATGCATAGAATGGGGCTTTTTCAATTGATGTTGGTTTTCCATAGTTATGTGTCAAAGAATTTCTGCCATAGTCTGGATCTTCTCCGTTAAGAACGCCTTGATTATATCTAGAAATGGTATCTTCCAATACTTCTATTGGAACATCAATGCAATCTGCCAATTCCTCCAAGGTACCAGCCTTGTATAGCAGTCGGCGTCTATTTAACAATTCAAAGTCATAGAGAGGATCATCAAATACACTCTTATCCATGACAGTCTGATCCCAAACCTGATAACTAATCTGCTCCGGCTGCTCGAAAGCTGCTTTACCTAATAATTTATAAGAAATAGACTCATTAACGAATCTCTTACCAAACTGATTAACCATAATTGCACCTTTGTAAAAAGCCAATCCCTGCGACTTAACCGGTCCTGCTGCACTTGGATGGAAACCGTACGTTCCATTTAAATACGGCAGATCCTGGACCCATGCACCATGTTCCCAAGCCATCCGAATTCCGTCACCCTGGTTCCCAGCACCACCAATCCTTAGTGCCCCCTTTAATTGCGGTGCAAAATGACCAAGCAGCTCTTCACTTTTAGCAAACCCTCCAGAGGCAATTAATACCCCTTTAGTCGCGAGCGCTTTTTTCTCTGCACCTTCGGCCTCGTATAATACCGTATCAATCCGACCTTCAGCATTCTTAAGTAGTCTTCGTGCTGGAGCATTAAAGCAAATTGTCACGTTTGGTAACTGCTTAACCCTTCGGTATAAGGACTGGATTGCTTGATGAGGATCAATAATATGCCCACGTGGAACACTATGACCACTTACCGCTTCCAACGATCTGAACTCGACACCGTGGTCAACCAGCCATTGATAGGTTTCTAACTGTTGTTCGCCATAAGCGTCTACTAGTGTTTTTTCATTTACTCCACCGCCAACTTCCACCATGTCAGCCAAAAGGGATTTAGTAGAATCGATTATTCCTGCCTTCTCCTGCATATCCGTACCTGCAAATGCCATATACCCTGAACTGAGGACCGTGCTGCCGCCAAGTTCATCCTGTTTTTCAAGGAGCAGGACATTAACGCCCTGCTCCCCAGCCTCCACGGCAGCACACATTCCTGCCAGTCCTCCGCCTAATATGATCAATTCATAGCAATCCATCTGCCATCACACCTCAGACTCAAAAGCTTTTAACACTACTAATGCTGCTTGGCATACCTGCATATCATGTGAATAATGCCCACCGCTCACTCCGATTCCACCTATGAGTTCGTTATTGATTTTGATTGGATATCCACCGCCAAAAATGACTAATCTAGGCGTATGAACAATACCATGTAAAAGTGGAGGATCGTCTTTTAATCTGTCATACCATTCATGTGTTGCACGATTGTAGGCTGCAGCAGAAAACGCTTTATTTTGAGCGATATCAAGACTTAGAACTGGAGCACCATCCATCGCATAAAATGCTTTTAAATTTCCAGGCTTATCGACAATGGCAATACTAAACGGAATTCCTAGTTCTTGTCCCTTAGCTAATGCAGCTTCGAGCATTTTATTTGCTAAAGCTAAGCTAATATTTTTTGATTCAATTGCTGTTGTAAAGTTTTCCATTTTCTTTCCCCTTTTCTATTAACATATTCGTTTATAAATTTACTGGTCTTCCATTCCCAAATGCCTCAATTACTGTCGCGGATACGGCTTTCATTTTTGGCAGACATAAATCAACAATTACAGTTGCCATGTCAATTGGATGCAGCCAATTATCTTTGTTCGCTTCTGGTGCAATATCTTCCATCATCTTTGTGTCAACTGGGCCTGGGCAGACCGCATTTACTCTAACATTGAACGGTTTTAACTCTTCACCTAATGCTTTAGAAAATCCAATTACCGCAAATTTCGAGGTAATATAGGCACTTCTGTCAGGACCGCCCTTTGTTCCCCAAATGGATGATAGATTGATAATGACACCATTCCTTTTCTCTTTCATTTGCGGTACTACTGCTTTCGCACATAAAAACACACCGCGGGTATTGATTTCTTGGACGAAGTCCCACTCTTCAACCGTCGTTTCATCGAATGGCTTTAGCAGCATGACACCAGCATTATTGATTAAAATATCAATCGTTCCGAGTTTTTCTACCGTTTCCTGAACTGCTTTATTAACATCTTCCTCAGAGCGTACATCACCAGAAAGTGCGATGGCTTCGCCAGCTAGCTCTTCTCTAATATAAGCTGCCACTTCCGAAGTTTCTGTTAGATTTCGAGAAAAAACAGCTACTTTTGCCCCCTGCTTTGCTAAAAGCAGGCAGGTTTCCCGGCCAATCCCTCTGCCGCCGCCAGTTACAAACGCAACTTTATTATTTAACTCCAACGATAATCACCCCTCCTTTACACACTAAGTTTTTTATCACTACTAACGTAAGAAGCTGCATGCTCACCAGCACGTTTACCAAACACGAGTCCGCGAAGCACGGATGTGCCGCCTGGATATTTGCCATAATAAAGACCAGCTGTTTCACCTGCAACGTACAATCCTGGAATTACATCATCATCCTGTGATAAAACCCGGCCATTCGTATCAGAAGCTAAGCCGCCATTAGTGAAAACATTGGAACAGACAATTGGGTAGGCAACATATGGCGCCTTATCGATTCTTATGGCCCAGTTTGATTTTGCCGGTGTAATCCCAACAGCCTGTTTTCCGTCCTTCTTATCCCAGTGGAATTCCCCTGGCTGTACAGCTGCATTGAAGTCTTCTACCGTTGCCGTCAACTGATCTACATGCACCCCAATTTTCATTGCTAATTCCTCTAATGTATCTGCCTCAATCGCCGGTTTGTCCGTTTCTATTGCTCTCTCATAATTCGGAATATCATACATTTTTTGGTCACTGATCATATAGGCGATATGGTCAGGGAGATCGTAGAAGATTTTGCGGGCTACCGCTTCATATTGCTCATCTACAGTGGAAATTCCTTCATCAACAAAACGGTTGCCATTTTTGTCAACCAAAATCGCGTAAGGGTAGGTCATAACGGCTGCTTCTTCCCGCTTACTTCTAGGGTCAACTGGTTCGGCATGAAAGGCATCGAACTGACCCGCTCCCTTCGCCCCTATTGCCATCGCCATCCGAATACCTTCCCCTTTGTTGTAAAGGCCACCTTCAGCAACGGTTCGAATTTTATGTGCATCCCTGCCAACATACTGTGCCATCATCTCTTGATTTCCCTGGAATCCGCCGGCAGCAAGAACAACGGCGCCTACTTTCAGCTGAAGAGAATTTCCTCCCTTAACCCGAACCATAAGTCCATTTATCGCACCTTCATCATCAAGTAGTAATTTCCATGCAGTTGCCTCATAAATAATCTCAACACCTAATCCGCCAGCACGGCGTGATAATGTGTCAATGATTGCCCGGCCGCCGCCGACTGGAAGCAGCCGCGGTCTTGAAGCAGTTAAAAACATCGTTGGCAGGTAATCGAATTCTACCCCTTTTTCCTCGACCCACCTTAGTGTACTGCCGGCGTTATCTGCGAGCGTTTCTATGTACTCCCTATCGGAGAAATGATCTGAGAACGCCATCATATCTTCAACAAAGTTGTCTGCTATTTCATCAATATTTTTCATACGCATATAAGACGCTGTCCACCTTGAATTTCCGCCTCGATGATCGTAATCTGTACGTTCTAAGATTGCAATTCGTAAATTCCTTCCTTCTTTCTTGGCACTTTCCGCAGCAGACAAAGCTGCTGCTGTTCCAGCCACACCGCAGCCAATTACTACAATGTCATAATCCAATTCTCTCTCCATTTTTTGGTCCTCCTTATATATTTAAATACTTCTTTTCCCACTCTTTGATTTGACCCAGTTTGAAAAGAGACTGTCTTTCTTCCCAGGTACAAATTAAAGGTAATAGATTTTCCTGAGAGCCTTCTTCTTTAAGAATTCTTAAGGATTCAGTAATCCCTTTAATGGCGGAGCGAAGTGCTGTATTTGCACACAGCATGATTTTAAAACCGATTTCTTCTGCTTCTTTTAAGGAAATTAGCGGAGTTTTGCCGCCCTCTACTAAATTAATAACCTGCGGGATTCCTTTTAGTGAACTTGTAATTTGCCGTAATTGCTCAACTGTATTTGGTGCTTCTACAAAAATAATATCGGCGCCCGCTTCGTAATAGGCAAAAGCCCTATCTATCGCGTCTTCCACACCATTGACAGCAATTGCATCAGTGCGTGCCATTATCGCGAGATTTTCATCTTTCCTGGCATCTAAGGCCGCCTTGATTTTCCCTACCATTTCTTCCTTAGAAATGACTTCTTTTCCGTTAAAATGACCGCATTTCTTTGGTGATACCTGATCCTCCATCTGAATGGCTGCGACACCTGCGCGTTCAAACTCTTTTACAGTCCGAATGACATTGATCGCATTACCGAACCCAGTGTCTCCATCTACTACTATCGGAATATTTGTAACGTCGGCCATTCTTGCAACAATATCAACCACTTCCTTTAGAGAAGTAAGTCCCACGTCAGCCCAGCCAAGCTGCGCATTGGATATACCAGCTCCCGTTGCGTAAATCGCCTTAAAGCCAATTTCTTCTATTAATTTTGCAGACATCGCATCATAGGCACCAGGAAGGATAAAGGAACCTGGTTCATGAAGCAGCTTTTGAAAATCTTTACATTTATTCATAGAGTTAATCCTCCAACTTTTAAAATAGGACGAGAAGAGGGAGCCTCCTCGGAGATACGCTGATGCCAAACAATCGATAGCCTCCCAAATATATATAGCGGCAGTTCTGAAACAGGTTTGAGAGATTTTTCTTCCACAATCACTTCTGTAGGCATAGATAAATTTCCCATATTAATGGTTACCGCATACTTTCCGGGGGCAGGAAGTGTATAGAATGGATTCAGTTTGAAGGTTTGACCATCCCACATTCCTTCTACTTCATACAAACAGCCAAGAAAATCTGGCAGTTCTTCTACATTGCCTGCAACTAATCTTTCACGTATGCTGGTAGAGCTGATTTTCTCGCCACGGCATGCTACTTTTTCCACCTTTGTCAAATCAATGATTCCCCCGGAATCATTCTTCAAACGCTCTAAATTTCCGATTCCCCTAGAGCCATAAGTAAAATCAAAACCAGCAACTGCATGGATAACCCCTAGATTGACCAGATAATCTTTAACATATTGTTCAGGTGATAGAGCGGCAAATTCCCTAGTGAATTCAACAATATAAAACGTATCGACACCAAGCCCCCGAAGAATTTTCTCCTTAACAGAAAGGGGGATTAAATAGTCAATTTGTTTTTCCCCATTAGATAGGACAGACTTTGGATGTGGAAAGAAACTCATAACTGCGAGCGATACACCCTTATCTTTCGCTATCCGTAAAGCTGTTTTAATTACTTCTCGATGTCCGTAATGGAGTCCATCAAAAAAACCAAGGGCCATTACACATGCGTTTGCCTTTCCCTGCCAATCTGCTAAATTATCACGGTTTATATAGATCGTTTCCATACAGTCTCCTTTCTTCTTGATTAAGATTTTTTTTGGTAGATTAGCAGCACTCTAATACCTTAGTGCATTCGATTCTAAACCGGATAGAACGCGACCATAATTTTCTTTGGTGATTAAAGGTGAAAGCGTTCTGTGTGAATATAGCGTCCAAAAATCACGGAAAATCCTTTGCAGCGGATGACCTTCATATACATAACCAGAACCGCTTGCTAGAATTAAAATATCGAGTGCTTCTTTACTTACTTGATTGGCATAACCGATATCTGCTAGAGCCTTCACTCGTGCTGGCTTATCCATGAAATTACCGCTGGCAGCCCAAGCATCTAATTCATCGGCCACACGGTAGTAATGCATGGAAGCGGTATCAATTTTCAACGCAGCTTCGGCAAGTAAAGAATGGAGAGTAGGTGAATCAACTAAATTTTCTACACCAATATGGGCAGCCTTTCGATTTGGAAGCGTTACTTGGAAAAATTCTAATGCTGCCTTGGCCAATCCTAATCCTGGCAATGCAAGAGATAAAGCTAGAGCTGGAAAAAGTGCTGTATTATATAAAGGTATATCCCTGAGATGATCTGATTTAAATTGTCCATTCAATACATCTGCAAATGAAACAACTCGATGATCTGGAATAAAGACGTTCGTCATTTTTACGCTGTTACTTCCTGTACCCTTCAACCCCATAACATGCCAGTCATCCATAATCTCTAATTCTTCGAAAGGAAGTGTCATTAAGGCTTGATCTACGAGGTTTCCTTCATCATCCCTGATAGCCATTCCGAAGTATCCCCAAGTCGCATGAAGTGATCCTGAGCAGAACATCCAGAAACCTTCTTCGATTAAATATCCACCTTCAACTTTTCTGGCAATACATTTTCTAGGTTCATAGACTCCTGCGAAAAGAACATTATCCTCATTCTCTCCATATATTTCTTGATGCGTTTTTTCCGTAAATGATTCCGCCACCATCAGTTCTCGAATAGCACAAAGTGATAGAATCCAGCCTGTTGAAGCACAGCCGCGGGAAATTTCAACAATAACATCAGAATAGGTTCTCATACTCGTTTGATAGCCGCCATAAATTTGTGGACGAAGTAACTTGAAAAGACCAGCTTCTTTTAATTCATTTATGGTTGCTTCAGGAATTCGGCGAATTTCTTCCGTTTCTTTAGCTCTTTCCTTCAGCTTTGGAACAAGTGCTTTGGCCTTATCTACAAGGTAAGCATCACTATAGGCTACTTTGTTCATTATAAAATCCCCTTTTCAATTTTATTTCGCTTATTCGTTTAAGATCTTAGTTAAATTTTAGAAAATTACAAAACTTTTTTAAAGGGTAAAAACCTTTCAATTTTCAAATGTTTTTAGATAACTATTATTAGTTTTTTGGTGATAAATCAGTAGTTGTGGCCCAAAAACCAGAAAAAGTAAGGAATCTTTTATGAATTCAATAGTTCCTTTGTTTTGATAAATTTCGCTGCTTTTTCCCCTGCAATTTTCCCAAATACAGATCCAGCCATCAGTCCTGCACCACCTGGGTAGTTAAAATAAAACAAACCTCCTACTAATTCTCCAGCAGCATATAGTCCTGGAATAGAGTTGGATAATACATCTTGAACTTCTGTCTTTGGGTTAATTTTTAATCCGCCAAAAGTAAAGGTAATGCCGCAGGTAACCGCATAGGCTTCAAACGGGCCGTCCTCCAATGTGTTTGCCCAATTTGATTTACGTACCGGTAATCCTTCTGTACGTCTGCCGTCTTTGATATTTGGATTAAACGGAATATCTTTCCGAATCGACGCATTGTACTCTTTGACCGTTTGTAAGAACCCTTCAGGATTAACGCCCTCGAGTTTTTCAGCTAATTCCTCTAGTGTAGCGGCTTTTACTTTGGTCACTTGCCTGCCCTTGTATTCTTCTCGTAATAGTCGAGCTGTTTTTTGGTCAAAAATCTGCCAGGCAAATTGTCCTGGCTGTTCAAGAATTAACCTGCCATATTTTGCATACGTGTAATTCCGGAAATCAGCTCCCTCATCCACAAAGCGCTTTCCTTCTGCGTTTACCATGATTCCAAAAGGATAGCTAAGTTTTTGAAAGCCTTCCGTAAAATCCGGAAGATACCTGTCTCCTCCGACCGAATGACAGCCCGACCAGTTACCGCTGGCAAGAGCGCCAATGTTTAATGCCATTTGAATACCTTCTCCGGTGTTAAAACGGCTCCCTCTAGCATGAGCCAAATCCCATTTAGGTCCTAAGTATCGCGTCCGCATTTCAGGATTTGCGTGAAAGCCTCCAGAGGCCAAGATCACTGCTTTAGCATGTACCTTTGTTGTTTTGCCATTGTGCTTAAAAATCACTCCATGTACACCCTGGTCATCATGGATTAGCTCAGTCGCCATGGCATTGAATAGGGTTTGCACACCTAAAGAAGATGCTTCTTTGTGCAGGGTTTCCACTAATCCCGGTCCACCGCCTACGGATTCAACAATCATTCCGCCCCAGAACTTAAATTTACCGTCAACCTTAAAGGCTTGACGACCATATATAGGCACCCAGCGTACCTTATGGGAGGTGAGCCATTTCATCGTTTCAAAACTTTTCCCTGTAAGAATCGAGGCCAATTCCGGGTCGGTCCGATAATTTGTAACACGACACATATCTACATAAAATTCTTCCTCGGAATAGACTCCAAAATCTGATGTCTCGATATCTTCTGGAGAAAAATCTGGCATAATCTCCTTTAAATCTTCGACACCATTATAAGCAAACCGAATGGAACCATGAGTATAGGTGCTGTTTCCTCCTTTTTCAGCTTCTGGTGATTTTTCAAGCACCAAAACACTCGCGCCATTTTCCCTTGCGGATATCGCTGCGGACATAGCAGCATTTCCCGCACCAACTACAACAATATCTGTTTCATAAATTCTGTTATCACTCACTACAATCTGCCTCTCTTTCCTAAGGTGGACACTTCCACCTAAAAATCTCTTTTAAAAAAGCTGACTCAATTACTTTTGAGTCAGCTTTCTAAATCCAGCCCCAGCGCCCAGCGACTAGTGTACTTCGCTAAACGGGCACTTGCGCCCTTTGTATTTAAGCCTCAATTGTTGGTTTGTTCATTTCCTTGTCCATAACGGAATCGCCCCAATAGGTGTTTGCAATGGAATGATCCTCTTCTGTCCACTCAACAGGCTCCCAATCCGGTTCTAAAATTAAATAGGAATTACTAAACAATTCAACACGGCAGCCACTGCCTGGATCAATTACATATAAGTATAAAGCTTGAGAAACCCCGTGTTTACCAGGGCCGATGAACTTAATGCCCTCTTCGCTTAATATATCAGCTGCCCGCAGGACATCCTGTGCGTTATCCAGCCAATAGGAAATGTGGTGAAGCTGGTTTGGCGTTTTTGCCTGTGGTCTTGTGATAACAGCTATGTCATGAACGAGAGGTGTTACACTCATCCAGCCGGCTAAGGTTGTTTCATTGTTATACCTCACATATTCACGCAGCTTAAAACCTAATTGATTGCCCAAGTAATTAAGGATTTCTTGTACATCCATGGAAGTAGCAATATTTACATGGTCAAATCTTCTAGGTGAGCAGCCACGTGCCCAAGCCTTGTATGTTTGATTTTTCAAGACTGAACGTCTTTTTTCATCTGCTTTCGGTTTTTCTACATCATAATAAATTTCAAAGGAATGCTGACTTGGCAGTTTAAAACGAATCGCTCTACCTTGACCAGTCTCTTCTCCTGCTTCAATCCATTTTACTTCTGTTCCGGCTTTTTCAAGCAGCTGAGCAAAACCTTCTACATCTTCTGGTCGTTTTGTTCTCCAGCCAATATGATCAACATATCCTCTATCCCCTGCTGTTAATGATAGTGAGTGGTGTTCAAAATCACCCCATGCACGTAAATAATACGTTCCGTTTACTTCCTCCGTTACTTCTAAACCGATTACATCACGGAAAAACCAAAGTGATTTTTCAAGATCCGGTGTAACGAGTGCGACATGCCCTAACTTAGCAATTTCAGGTAAAGACATTCTACATTCCTCCTTTTTTTCATTAAATGATATCTGCAAAATAATTTTGAATGAGTTGATTAAAGCTTTCTTGCTTTTCGATTTGAGTCCAGTGACCGCATTTACCGTATACATGGAGTTGTGAATTCGGCAGATGTGAGAGCAAGTAATAGCTAGACTCTACCGAGCAAACCATATCATCACGACCATGAACGAGCAGGACAGGATGCTCAATTCTTCTTAGTGCTGTTACAGGAACAGGCACCGCAGCAGTTGAGAAAATAGAATCATTGGAAATACGGACATCTGGTTTCATGGCTGTTTCATATCGATAATCAGTAATCGCATCAATGATTGGTGCCATTTCCTCCGCATCATATACAAACCAGCTCATAATTTGCCGCAATTTCTTTGGTGATGGATTGTCATAAAAACCTTTCGCACGAGCTAATTCTGGGCTTAATTTGGTATTTGGTGTTCCTCCCGGTCCCATCAAAACCACTCGGTCAAAACGTTCCGGATGTTCTAATAGAAGCTCAAGTGCAATGGAACATCCCAACGAATTCCCCACTAAATGGGCCTTTTGAACACCCAATTCATCTAGAAGCTCCATGAGTTGATTTACCCATAAATCCATCCATCCTTGCCTATTCTTTGGCAATGTCTCAGGATGGCTGCTGTTTCCAAACCCTAAAAGATCTGGTGCAAGACAGTCATATGTCTCAGAGCATGCATTTAAGGCATAGCGCCAGTTTGCAAACGATGTAACACCTGGTCCGGAACCATGTAAAAATAAAATCACTTCTGAATTGCCTTCACCAGTACGATTTAAATAGGTTTCAAAGTTAGTAGTTTTAATTGATTTTTGATTAATGTTTGTCAATTTTCCATTCTCCTCCTTGCACATATAAAAGTTTTTTAAGAAAGTCCCCTGTTTGAAATCCCTTACATTTTTAAATTAAACTTTTAAACTTAGAAAAGTTTATCTATACTGAAATTTTAGAAAATTTAATCGTTTATTTCTAGAATAAAAAGTATTTGATTATTAGTCATTTTTTAGTAGTTTTTTGTTGGATTGTTGACAGATTAACTAAAAATTTCAGCTAATGGGGGGGAATTTCCATAAAAAAAGCCCAAATTGGGCTCAAATAATTATGGAGATTCGATTAAATACGCCGTTCAAATCAATTCGGGATCTCTACCGCTCCTGTATCGACTAGGTCTTTCTGTTCTTTCTTTACTAATCTTAAGGTAAATAAAGTAATCAGACTGACCAGTAAGCATCCAGCAATGATAAACATCGCCTGTTTAAAATTGAATATACCCATTAACATTGGGCCCATGAAACCGCCAAGTGAAGAAAGTGTACTCACTAATGCAATCCCAGCTGGTGCGGTTGATTCAGAAAAGAAAAAGGTGATATAGGCATAGAAAGTTCCGGATATACCATAAAGTCCTGCTGAAGTAATTGATAGCATTAATACCATCAGCGGCACGCTTGAAACGAATGCACATCCTATGAACCCAATCATAGCAATTGAAACACATGCACCTAAATGCAATTTATGCATGCCCGTTCTATCTGCATTCCACCCTGTAAAAAGTATGGATGGAATCGCGATAATTGAAGGAATCATAGCCAGCCAGCCAATTTGCATATTGGTTGTTTCAGAAGATGAAAGTGATTTAATGATCGTAGGCATCCAATACGAGAGAGCATTCACCGCAACAAAACCAGCAATATTAAATAAAGCTAATTTCCAAACTTTCGATTCCTTTAACATACCAAGATGTGATGATTTATTTAATTTTGCACTTAGTTTTCTTTCTTTAACAAGTTCATCTTCAAGCCATGTTTTTTCCTTTTCTGTTAACCATTTGGCGTTAACAGGACGGTCAGTCAAGTAAAACAAAACCACAATACCTAATAGAACTGCAGGTATGCCCTCTAAAATAAACATCCACCGCCAGCCTGCTAATCCTCCCCAAGTCACAGTATCCATGATCCAGGTAGAAAGAGGCGCACCGATTAATGCACTTAATGGCAAGGCAACAAAAAAGAGAGCAGTTGCCTTACCTCTTTCACGGGCTCTAAACCAATACGTTAAGTAAAGAATAATCCCTGGGACAAACCCTGCTTCTGCAGCACCCAATAAAAAGCGCAAAATATATAAGTGGGTCGCAGATTGGATAAACCCAGTTAATACGACTACAATACCCCAAGTGATCATAATACGGGCAACCCAAAGCCGCGCACCAACTTTGTGTAAAATCAGGTTGCTCGGGACTTCAAAGATGAAATAACTGATAAAGAATAAACCAGACAATAAGCCAAACGCTTCAGCCGTTAATGCTAAATCTGCATTCATCTCCAAAGCTGCATATCCCAAATTAACGCGATCCAAGAAAGCAACGACATAGAGAATTAAAATAAACGGCAGTATTCTTCTCATTGTTTTCTTTACAGTACTTCTTTCAACGGTATTAATAGATGTAACTTGATTCAAATAGATCCCTCCCAGATTCTTGTATCAAAAAGAAAACCCTTACATTTGTAAATATTAGAAAATTACAACTATATAAACTAGAGTAAAACTCATTGAATTTTCTACTATTTTCAACTAGTTTATATTGGTTTTTTGATACTTCCTCTGAAAAAAAGAGCAATCAAACATGGATGCTCTACCAACTTAACTCTCTATTCTTATATCTCTAGCTCCCCTAAAGCTAAGAGTGAATCTAAAATCAATAATAACTGATAGCTTTGTGATGAATCTCGTAAATCTTTATTGATTAGACTTTCTATCTTGTTAATCCGATACATAAGACCACTCATCGATAAAGACAAATCATCCATCGTTTGCTGAAGTTTTCCACCATTTGATAAAAAAACATAAAGTGTTTTCATTAATTCCTTTTGTTTGCTCTCACCCAATTTATAAAGGGGTCCTAACTCTTGTTTGGCAATTTTCTTAATCCCGCTAACATTTTTCGAATTAATCAAGATACCAACAATCCCTAAATCTTTAAAATGAATAATTTTCTTCTCCGTAGACATTCTAAGGCTGATAAGTGATTCATCCAAATACTCCAAAATATTTTCAATTTCCTCAGAATTGTCACTAACTCCAATTTTAAATTTGTAAGAGGAATGAGTTGTTTCAATATGTTTTAAGATTTTTTCCATATTTGGTAAAATGTTTGACAACTCAGGTATCAGCATAATGATTTTACCTTCATATTGACCGATGAGTGCTTTATATCCCTGAATGTCAAGGTACTTAGCAATTGATTCTAAGATTTGATCATAGTGCTCATTACTATCTTTTGCAGTTTTACCATACTCTTTATAGTCAATGGCTGCAATATAAAATGGAGTTTCAAGGTCCACCCCCATATAACGGCCACGATTGATGATTTCCTCTCTAGAAGAATACTGTCCCTTTAAAATTTGTTCCAAAAAATATCCTTTCATTTTTTCAAGCGCTTCAAAGCTCGTCTTTTCATTTAAAAGGTATAAAGAAGCTGCATTTGCTACCCGCTCAATAAACATAATATTATTCTCAGAGCTTTTCTCTGTATCTTTTAAATATAGAAACGTACAATACCCAATTACTTTTTTTTGTACAATGATCGGAGTTATAAGTCGTTCTTGGTTTTCTGTTTTTAATCTTGTTGTCTCTTTAAATAGAGGCAGTATTTTGTTATTTTTTCTACTTTTTCGTATTAAACTCTCTTTCAGTTCTTTACTTAAACTGCTATACTCGTCCTCTTCCATTCCTGAGTAAACAATTTTTTGAAAACTTAAATCCTCGATTGATATGGGTATTTTTAATAGCCCAAATGCAGAATCGGCAATATCCTGCAAATTGCTTCCATTAGAAATACTTTCCGTTAATTTCTTATGAAATTTAGACACCTTATCGATATAATTGCGTTGCTCTAACAATTGCTCGTACGTATACTCTAATTCTTCAATTATATTACTTTCATTATAGTATTTTAGCTCTTCCTGAATCTCTATTCCCCAATCTTCCTGGAGCTTCATTTCGAAACAGCATTCAGAGTCCCCTTTGGCTATACAACTAATTTCCTTTACAATCGCACTCTTTTTACAAATTGTAGACATATAGCCACTTGCATACCCTGTTAAAGTATGGCAGACAGGCGTATCCGATTTTCCGTGATGTTTAAGATGCTCATATGCTTCAAATGAATGGATCCACTTTCCTTTTGCTCTGATTGTTTTTATATTTTCTGAATCAACTAATTCAATAAATCTTTCAGACTGGACATCTCCAATATGTCCTGAACTTAAATGGAGAACCGAGGCTTGATTAATAAGATATTCTATAGAGGTACTCGTTACCATTGCTTCTTCAGCATCACTGACACCCAAGTTCCAACCATAACGAAGCAAAAACCCCTTGGCTCTCTTTGACCCTAAGTTCTCTATTATTCCCTTACGTAATAGTCCAAAGGCTCCAGCTGTGGTTAGAATTTTTTTATTTCCATCTTCTATGTAGTTTGGTTCCAGTAGATTGTCAAGGTTCCCCTTCATAAACTCGCCTTCTCCCTCTTTGGATTAAGTATTAAACAGGATTGATTCCAAATAATGGCTAAAGTTTAAAATAAAGACTCCTTACATTTTACATACAAGGAGTCTTAATCTTATATAGCGTGTTATTATTTCTTGAAGGTAGCAGTTACAGCCCCTATTTGTTCAAATTCAGCTGTGAAGGTATCGCCATCTTCAATTGGTATTGCTTTTGAAAGCGCTCCTGAAAGAATTACTTCACCAGCATAAAGAGAAATTCCGTAGCTTCCGAGTGCATTGGCTAACCAGGCAACGGCTTCGGCCGGGTGTCCCATCACTGCTGATCCAAATGCTGAGTCCAAAAATTCACCATTTCTAGATACTGTCATAGCAACCTTTGCCAAATCTAAATCATCTAGTTTAGCGTTTGTACTTCCAATAATTGCACCAGCGGATGAACCATTGTCTGCAACTGTATCCTCAAATTTGATTTGCCAATCTTTTATTCGGCTGTCAATAATTTCAAGGGCAGGTACAACATGGTCCGTAGCGTCAATCACATCGTTCATCGTCACACCCGGACCTGTTAAATCCCTTTTCAGAACAAACGCAATCTCAAATTCAATCCTCGGCTGAATAAATTTATTAAGACTAATCGTGTCACCATCTCCATACATCATGTCATTTAGGAGATGCCCATAATCTGGTTCGTTAACATTAAGCATTTCCTGCATTGCTTTACTTGTTAGCCCAATCTTTTTCCCAACTATTGCAGCACCGTTTTCTACCTTTCGGCGAATTTGGTAAAGCTGGATTTTATAAGCATCATCAACAGAAATTTCTTCTGTTGATGAAGTGAATGGGGCAATCGGTTTTTTCTCATTTTCCGCTTCCATTAAAGCAGTTGCTGCTTTTTGAATATCCATTACAGCTGTCCCCTTTTCAATTAAAGTGTTAATTATACCGTAACTGCTTTTTCTTCTACTAAAGCTCGGTACTTTCCACTGTAAAATACAAGCGGTTCAGCATCTTCTAAATGGATATCTGTCACTCTTCCAATGAATAGCGTGTGATCGCCTTCAAGATGTTCTGCAGATACCTCACAGGCAATTTGTGCAACTGCTCCCTTTATGACAGGCTTTCCATCAAGACGGTCAAACTCCACTTCGCGGTGTTCCTTCAACTGGCCTGCAAAAATCATCGAAAGTTCCTGTTGGTCAGCAGCTAAAATATTGACTGAAAAGGTTTTGCTTTGTTTAATTTTCTCAAGTATCCTTGCTTTTTCTCCAATAGAGATTACAACCAGTTTCGGATCAAGTGACACGGACATGAAAGCATTCGCTGTCATCCCATGCACATCTCCTTCCAAATCTGTAGCAATGACAGTTACTCCTGTTGCAAATTTTCCCATCGCGGTTCGAAATTGACGATCATCCATTTTACTAACCTCTCTTCTATAAAATTAATCTACTATATTCTTAAGCTTCAATAGTCGGATTGTTTTCTGGCACCGTGTCTGTTTGATCGCCCCAGAAGGTAAAGCCTACATCCATCTCATCTAAAGTCCACACAATCGGCTCCCAGTCTGGTTCAAAAATCAAATAGCCATTGGTGAACAATTCCAACCGAACTCCACTTCCTGGGTCCACAACATAGATATACATTGCTTGAGATATACCATGCTTACCTGGACCTTTAAACTTTAGACCATGTTCTGTTAAGATATCTGCTGCACGAAGAAGGTCTTGGGCATTGTCCAGCCAGTAAGACAGATGGTGAATTTGATGTGTTGAAGGTGAGAATGGATCATGACTTACCGCAATATCATGTACCAGTGGTGTTACGCTTAGCCATGCACCAATTAACGACTCATCCGGAGCTTGAACGCATTCTCTCATTTTAAAGCCTAACTTTTCCATTAAATAATCTGAAATAACATTAGCTTTTAATGAAGATAGGATATTGACATGGTCAATTCTTCGAGGTGATACGCCTCGCTCCCATGATCTATACGTTTGATTTTTTAATACTGAACGTTTGGATGGCTCAGCTAAGGTTTTTTCCATGTCATAGTAAATTTCAAACCGGTGCTCACTTGGCAATTTAAAGCGAATCGCTCTACCTTGCCCTGCTTCCACTCCAGCCTCCACCCAGCTTACTTCTGTGCCTGCTTCTTGAAGTAAATGAGCAAATTGCTCCACATCTTCGGGACGTTTTGTTCTCCATGCGATATGATCAACATACGACTTTTCGCCCGCTGTTATGGATAATGTGTGATGTTCGAAGTCACCCCATGCACGTAAATAATGTGTGCCATTCACTTCTTCTGTTTCTTCTAATCCAATCAATTCCTTAAAGAACCAAAGTGATTTTTCAAGGTCTGACGAAACTAAAGCTACGTGTCCTAACTTTGCGATTTCTGGTAAACTCATGTTATTTTCCTCCTAATTGTTTTTTATTTGAATCTTCAGAGTACGGAAAGCCTTTTCATTTTAGATTAGACAAAATAGGTATTCGGTTCTTGGCCACAAAGGACTCTTCCATATGTTTCGATTAAACTTGATGGTGTAATGAAACCATGTAAGTGCATGGCGAAAAAGTCACGGTAGACTAATTGTAAAGGATTATTATGGTAGGTAAACATGGAACCGGCTCCAGCAACTAGAAGATCAATCGCTTCCTTGCATAATTGATTTACATAGCCGAAATCTGCCTTCACTTTTACAATTTCAGCAGTATCCATTACTTCTCCGCGTTCAGCATAGCTATCAATTTTATCCACAGCACGGTATAAAAACATTTCAGCAGTATCAATTTTCAATTGTGCTTGGGCAACCTGGTGATGTGTGATTGGTGCTTCATTTTGTTTATGATAAAAGGTGTTTCCAATTCCAGCTTTCGGAAGTCTCTCCATATAGAGATCCATCGCAGCCTGTGCAAGCCCTAATGCCGGCCCTACAATCGATAAAGTAAGTGATGGAACAAAGGAAGATTTGTATAAAGCAACATCCTTAAGCGGATCAATTAAGTAATGACCTTTACTCGCTAGACGATCCAATGATACCCTGTGTTCAGGTACAAATACATTTTGAATTCTACAGCTATTGCTGCCGGAACCCTTTAGGCCCATAACATGCCAGTCATCAAGGATCTCAAGTTCTTCACGAGGAATAACCATAATGGCCATTTCCATTCCGCCATTTTCATCTGCTAATGGGAATCCAAAGTAGCACCAGTCAGCATGAGGGCTTCCGGAAACAAATGGCCATTGAGCGTCTTCAATGTAATAGCCGCCCTCTACTTTTTTGATATCACGTTTAATAGGTTTAAAATTTCCTGCAAGGACTACATCTTTGCCAGAATTATAGATTTCATTCAGTGCTTTTTCTCCAAAGGTGTAAGAAATCATATAATCTCGAATATTACTTAGACATACGAACCAACCGGCTGAACCATTCCCGCGGGATATTTCCGTAACGACCTCCGTGAACGCTCTCATATTTGTTTGATAGCCGCCAAACATATATGGTCTAAGTACTTTCAAAAGACCCTGATTTTTCAATTCGTCAACAATAACATCAGGGATTCTGCTATTCTTATCAATGTCATCACTATACTCTCTAAGTTTAGGAATAAGAGCCCTCGCTCTTTCTACCAATACATTTTTGGTTTCCAACACACTTTGTTCCATATGAATACCTCCCGCAAAATAGTGGATATTGCCTCGCTTGCACTTTTTAGTTAAACATATGCTGCGTTGAATCTACATTCTGGTATTTTCCGCTTACCGCTTCGGCGACGCGAAGCAGATGTTTTTCCATCAGCTTTTTTGCTAATTTAGAGTCTTTCTCTTTCAAACTATAGTAGATCATCCAGTGTTCAGCTTGAGATTGTTTTCTTCGATCTTTTGAAAACAAAACAACTGGGTTGCCAACATAATTCAAGTAATCCCAAAGCTGCTTGGCAAGACTAAGTGCATACGTTAACTTTGAGGCTTCATAAATAGTTCGGTGAAACTCAATATTGAGGGCAGAATACTCATCCTCGGATATCCCTGGATTGTCCATCTTCGCCAATGTCTCTTTCATATATGTAAGTTCTTCTTCGTTGAGCTTAAATGCAGCACGTTCTGTCATTAAGGCATCCAGATTTGCACAAACCAATAACCGTTCTAAAACGTCACTTTGCTCTGGTCTTTTAACATAAACCCCTACTTGAGGAATAATAGAAAGAAATCCCTCTTGTTCAAGCTTCGCTAATGCCTTATGAACGGGAGTTCTGCTTATGTTCAGATGTGCAGTAATTTCATTAACATTAATAGCAGATTCAGGTTCCCATGTACCATCAATAATTTGCATTTTAATATATCGATATGCCTGATCTATTTTCATTTTTCAATACACCCTTTATCCTCTTTTTGTTTATGTTCCCTTAATAATAAGGTAAGGGATTCAACGGTATATTTAAATAGATAAATACTATCAATATATTAATTCTTATAATTCACCGTTGAAAAAATCTAATGTAAGTTTAAGAAATCTCTCTTTTTGCTCAACCTGCGCCCAATGTCCACAACGTTTAAAGATATGGAGCTGTGCATTCGGTAAATAATCCATTACATAAAGACTGCTTTGAAGCGGTACAAATCTATCTTGATGTCCATGTATAAGTAAAATTTCATGATTCATTTCTTTAAGTGCTGAAGGTGGGACCAGCATATCTGACAAATGGGACTTTGAGAAATTTTCCTCATAGGATTTGCGAACATCCGGTCTTAAAAACAGCTCTAATCGCTCAGATACAATTTTCTCAAGTTTATCCTCAAGAATACTTTTATCATATAAGAACCAGCTCAATAAGTTTTTAAAGGCAACTGGATCCGGATCTTTGTGGAAGTTTGCTAATTTAGCCAACTCAGGAGTAGGTTCTGATAATCCTCCGCCTGCTCCCATTAAAACGACACGGTCAAACCGTTCTGGAGCATACATTAAAAGGTGAAGAGCGATAACACCTCCAAGAGAGTTTCCAACTAAATGGGCTTTATCAATCTCTAAAGCATCCATTAGCTCAATTACCTGCTTAACCCTGATATTCATCCACTCTGCCCCATTTTTTGGGTAATTCTCAGGATGATCGGTATTTCCAAATCCATAGATATCAGGTGCCACTACATGGAATTCCCCTTTAAAATGAGGTAATATTTCCTTCCAATTTGACTTGGCACTTACCCCTGGGCCACTGCCGTGAAGAAAAATAATGGTCTCAGATGACTTCTTATCTCCACCCTCATTAATAAAAGTTTGATAGTTTCCGGTTGGAATTTTTCTAGTATTAACATCCGACATACTTCATAACCTCACTTTCTTAAAATACTTTAAGGCAGTAGTGCTTCCCTTTACTAAAATTTCAGTTACGTGTTTTATACCATGATTGTAGTGTAAACTCCATATCAAAAGCGCTTTCATTAACTAACTATAATTTTACCTCCACTTTTATTCCTTGTCAATTAATTCTAAATATTTTATTAATTCAAAATCAAAAAAGTAGACAAGACTAAAGGAATCTATCCCAAAACCAACAAAACCTATTAAATATAAAAAAGGATGTACAAAAAAATCTTTGTAACATCCTCTCATCCCTATAATGTTAATGATTTAAAGTAGCCTCTAAATCCTTGTTCGGTTTCCTAACCGCTATCGCCCATATCAAAGCCAAGATAATTAATCCGATTGCACTTACAGCTAATGGGAATCTGCCAATATCCTGATTAAATATGTTCTGTACCATTTGGAATCCAAATGGCCCTAAAATACCGCCTAAACCCTGGCCTACAACAACTAACCCTACTGCTGGTGGGGCACCAGGAGGAGTAAGTTCTGAAACTTTAGTGAATACCCCTGGAAGTCCAATTCCCATTGCAAACCCACCAATAATACTACCAACAAAAATCATTGTTAAGGTTGGTGAGAAATAACAGACCGCCATTCCAATCCCTGTTACTAAAACGCCTGCAGGCAGATAGAAGGTTGGCAGTGCATGTTTTATTTTTCCGAAAATAAACCCAGCTATCAGCGTACCAAAAGTGAATACGGAGATTGCCATACCTGCTTCTGTTGCATTACCTAGTTGGTCCCCCTGAATAACAACAGAAATATTTGTTACATAACCAAAAATCAAACCAGAATAAAATACCTGTCCTAAACATACCCAATAAATTGCTTTCGGAAGCTTGACTTTAGCCTTTGAGCTAGTCGTTTCTGAAAATTGTTTCTTCTCAGGTTCAGGAAGATACAACATGGTAATAGCTAAAATCCAAATTGGGAAAAGGTATGTTAGGAAACCATATTGCCAGCCAAAGGAATCAGCTAAAATCCCGCCGCCTAACTGGAAGAATATTGCCCCAATACAAGCAACCGTGGAAGTTCCAAAACCAATTAAGAAATCTCTTTCTCTGCCGTCAAAGAAATCTGTAATCACATCTATTGATAACGGCATCGTTATCCCTACACCTAGCCCTAATAGTCCTCTCATCGCAATAATTAATGGCAGGTTATCTATGAAGGTTGGGAGTATCCCACCAATAATAAATAAGGTCAAACCGATAAATAACAATGTTTTCTTTTTAAACACCTTTGTAAGTTTTCCATAAAAAAGTGCAGGAACGATTTGTATGAGACCTGGAAAAGTAGCAACCAACATGACAATTGTTGGATCATATTCAGGAAATGCCTTAATGATGTCAGCCATAATGGATCCTGCTACACCAGCAGCTACATCTTGGAACGCTAGAATGACGACTAAAAACTTTAGCATATTTTTACTGATATTCTTTGCCATTTGGATCCTCCCTATATTTGTTTTCATTTTCTAAAAATGATAAACTCTGCTGCCCTTGTGGCCTGCAAGAAACAACAGCTAAAATTTCAGTTTTAGTTACACTAAAATTTTAATATTTTATTTTTTTACGTTTTACCGGTGAAAAGCGTAAAAAAAGCGCTTTCTTTTACTAACTGTAATTCTACAATCGGTATAAATACTTGTCAATATATTCATAATGTTTTTTATTTTCTGAATAATTACTATTAGATTATCCAATAGCAAATGAAAAAAACGCTGAAAATTCAGCGTTTTTTATCTAATTTGTTTATACCCAAATAAATATAGAATAGCCTCATTAAATGCACCTGAAGCTATTTATCTGAAATATTACTTCTATTACCTTACATTACAATTAGCATTCCGAGAGAATGGGAAATCCAAGTTTCCCTCTCCTTTCAGACAATAATAATCTATATTTATATAATATCAGAATATTAAAAATAAATACTTGTTATTCGTAAGAAATGTAACCGCATTCACTAAAAATATTGATATATCAATGAATTATTTTGAGTCTTTTGCATTTAAAATGTTAGAAAATATGTTATATTCTAATAAATGAAAATGGGGAGTGAGAAAATGAATTCACTAATACAGCGTGCCTATAATTTTAATGCAGGACCATCCGCCCTTCCACTTGAGGTGCTTGAAAAAGCCAAGCAGGAACTTATTGATTTTCGTGGCACCGGTATGTCAATCATGGAGCTAAGCCACCGAAGCGCAGCCTATGAAGAGGTACATAATAATGCCATTGCCCTTCTAAAAGAATTGTTATCTATTCCGGAAGATTATGAGGTACTTTTTCTGCAGGGTGGAGGAAGTCTCCAGTTTTCAATGGTTCCCATGAACTTCTTGAAGCCTGGGGATAAAGCAGGCTATATAATGACAGGTTCTTGGTCTGAAAAAGCCTTTTCAGAGGCAAGGTTATTTGGGAATCCTTATCATGTTGCCAGCACAAAGGAAAGCCAATATCGCCGAATCCCTTCTTTTGAAGAATTGAAGTACAATTCAACGGATGCCTATATACATCTAACATCTAATAATACTATCTATGGTACTCAGTGGCGTGACTTCCCAGATACAGGTGATGTTCCACTGATTGCTGATATGTCCAGTGATATCTTATCTAAGCCTTTTGATGTCAGCAAGTTTGGTTTAATTTATGCCGGTGCTCAAAAAAATCTTGGTCCTTCCGGCGTTACAGTGGCAATCATTCGCAAGGATTTGATTGAAAAAGCTAATCCTAACATTCCTACAATGTTAAAGTATAGTACCCACTCAAAAAACAACTCTTTATATAACACACCTCCGACATTCGGAATCTATATGCTTGGTGAAGTTTTGTGCTGTATAAAAGAATTAGGCGGAATTTCTGCCATTACTGAACGTAACGAGGATAAAGCGAAACTTATATATGATGCAATCGACCAAAGCAATGGTTTTTATATTGGTCACGCTGAACCTGAAAGCCGATCACTAATGAATATTACCTTCCGAGTAAACGATGAAGTACTGGAGAAGAAATTCTTAAGTGAGGCTAAGAGCGAAGGATTCGTCGGTGTTAATGGACATCGCTCTGTCGGAGGCTGCCGTGCATCCACCTATAACTCTGTCCCATATGCAACATGTAAAGCTTTTAGTGAATTCATGGTACAATTTCAAAATAATAATCAATAAACAAAATGAGGGAAATAGGTTTACTTATTTCCCTTTTTTATTTTTCGGTATAATCGATATCCTCTTCGAACACTGTTGACAATAAAAAATGGAATAGGTGGATGATATTTATAAATAAGCGGCAAATAAATTTTATAATACGCTTTTTTCAAGTCATCCCACTTACGGCATTTACCATGCTTATAAAAATCCGAAACATCCACAATATATCCCCTTCCATTACTCATAACGACATTTTTTCCATGGACATCAAATGGATTTAAACCCACTGAACGCGCATATGCTATCCCCTCATCTACATCCCGGATAACAGATTCAGGGATGCGGATGCCTTTAACAACCGCATCGAACAAATTCATTCCATCTATCCTTTTTAAAATCAAATAATTATCTCCATAGTCAATTAGTGAGGAAAAAGATTCATGCTTACCTAACTTTTTGTATACATTAACTTCCTTTTTTAAATCCTCAGGTTTTCTTCCATACACCTTAACAACCCATTTAGGATTTGATTGATGCAAAAAGACACCTGCATAATTACCGCTGCCGATTGTTTTCCAAGTATTCGAGACATTTTTAACAATAATTGGTTCAAATGGACCTTCCATTGTCAGCTGGATATTGGGCAGTAATTCATTTCCAATTAATTTTATATATTTCTCTATATTCATTGCACACCTCAGAAAAAAGCGGATTATTAATTCTTTATGTTAGTATATATCCGATATACACTTTGAATAAATAAAATATTCTTATTTTAAAGAAAATATTTCTATACTCACGAGGTGGTACATGATTTTCCAATTTATTTGAAACGAAAGAGATTAAAATTAGTACAAAATACTCAAAAAGCAAAAAAATAAAACCAGGAAAGTGAATCCTGGCTTTCATTATTCTTCAAAATAGTCTTTAAATGCTTTGGGGTTACTTGTATCCTTCCCCTGATAATATGGATTGTTTTCGGTAGAATCCTGTGGGTCAAGATTGGTCTTAATGATCAAATGTGGTACCGAGGGCTGCTCAGCAATAATTCTGTCGTTCAATTGGTCGAAATCAGGCAGTTTGTTATTTCCAGGTTGTCTAGGGTCCATCTCATTGACACCTCCTAAAAAATAGCATGCTGATTTTTCTTTTTTATCATACATTTTTTTCTTTAAAACTATTATATAATGATACAAAAGAAAAAACTAGGAAGTAGAAACTTCCTAGTATGTTTATTCTTCTTCGACTCCAAGTAAGAAATCTGGGTTTAATTCCTCAAATTCCTCGTCATCAACATCCATTCCCCAATCATCGTCATCATCTTGGCAGCCCTTTGGATTAATGGCAACACATACTTTTGTTTCACCAATTACTTCCACTAGGAATTCCTTTTCAACATGAACAATGATTCGATTGCCATTTGGGGAGATGACTGCTTCACAACAATTAGGCTGTTGCAAAACACGAGCACAAATCTCATTGTCATCCAAGCAATCATGGTCACGGTATTTCAACTTAATGACATCTGTATATTTAACACATTCAGTAACAACTTCAGTTCTGGTATTGTCATTGTATGAGTACCATACATTGATGTCATAAGAGCCGTGTATCTCTACAGTTTTGCCGACTTTTTTCGCGTTGTATTTATGGTTGATAATCCAACAGCCAAGTATGCTGGTTGGACTATGTGCCGGGCTAATCGTATGATTGGAATTGGTGAATTTACGCCCTTTCGCTACTACGGCCTTAACAATTATCTCTCTGTATTCTCCCATTTCGCGCGAAACCTCCTCATTCATTTTCATTTCATCCTATGCAATTTTTTAGACTAGTGTGCGATATATTTCTGAGAATACTGGTTAAAAGTTTAGTCATAGTACATTTTATGCGGGAGTTTTATGTAGGTTACAATTAGGCATGTATTTAAGTCAGGAGGATTTTCTTCTGTGAGATAAATGCATAAAAAAACCAGGCTTTAACAAAGCCTGGTTATGATTTATTTAATGATTGTGGTCATGGTCGTCATGATTTCCACAAGACCCGCCATTACTTACACTTGCACCTGTTTCACCTTTTAATACATCTCCACCGGTTGATTCAATAACAACATCTGTTACTTTATTTGAGATCGTTGTGGCAATTAACTGAAGCAATTCATTTACTTCAATTTGAGATTGCTTAAACTCTTGCACAACCGGAATATTGTCTAGTTCCTGTTCAATGGAAGCAATTTTGTCTTCCACCTTTTTCAATGCTTCTGGCTTATCGTAATGCTGTAGATTAACTGCTTGCTTTTGCAAACCCTTAATATCAGAAATTAGCGTACTAACTTTTGCGTTTACGTGAATCTGTGCTTCTGCTCGTTTAAAGAAATCAACTTCTTCTGTTTCCGCAATCATACGTGCTAATTCTTGGGCACGAGCGATGATATCGTCTTTTGTATATTTAGCCACTTTACTTCACCTCTACTGGTTCTAATTCTTCCACCATTTCTCCGTTTAATGACCATGTTTTTGCATCGGTAATTCTCACCTTTACGATTTTACCAATCGCTGATTTAGGTGCAGCAAAATTAACAAGCTTGCTTTTAGACGTGTATCCTGCAAGTACTTCAGGATTATTCTTGCTTTCCCCTTCGACAAGAACTTCGACAATTTGGCCTTTATATTTCTTCATTGCCTCAGCAGACATCTCGTTAACTAAAGCATTTAAACGCTGTAAACGTTCCTTCTTTACCTCCATTGGAACATTATCCTGCATTTTTGCAGCAGGGGTACCCTCACGAGGTGAATATATGAACGTATACGCTAGTTCGTAGCCCACTTCACGATATAAAGACATTGTTTCTTCAAATTGTTCATCCGTTTCATTTGGATAACCAACAATAATATCAGTAGTTAATGCAACGTTTGGAATCGCTGCTTTAATCTTGCGTACCAGTTCTAGATATTGTTCTCTCGTATATTTACGAGCCATAATCTTTAATACATCAGTAGACCCGGATTGAACAGGAAGGTGGATATGATCCATTAAATTGCCGCCTTTTGCAAGAACTTCAATCAAATGGTCATCAAAATCACGTGGATGACTTGTCATAAAACGAATACGCGGAATATCTATCTTCCGTAATTCATCCATAAGTTCACCTAGACCATAGGTCACACCCTCTAAATCTTTCCCATACGCATTTACATTTTGGCCCAAGAGTGTAACTTCCTGATAGCCTTGTGCAGCTAAATGACGGACTTCTTGGATAATCTCTTCAGGACGACGGCTTCGCTCTTTACCGCGTGTAAATGGAACAATACAATAGGTACAAAATTTGTCGCAGCCGTACATAATGTTAACCCATGCCTTTATATTTCCGCGTCTTACCTTTGGAAGGTTTTCAATAACGTCCCCTTCTTTAGACCATACTTCAACAACCATTTCTTTTGACATATAAGCTTCATGTAATATGTTTGGCAAGCGGTGGATATTATGGGTACCGAAAATCATATCAACTTGATTATAGGTTTTTAGAATCTTATTAACCACAGATTCTTCTTGAGACATACATCCACATACACCTATAAGTAAATCTGGCTTTTCCAACTTCAAATGCTTTAAATGCCCTAGTTCACCGAACACTTTGTTTTCTGCATTTTCACGAATTGCACATGTATTTAAAAGAATCACATTGGCATCCTCAGTTGAATCTGTAGGTTCATACCCTAGAGCCAAAAAGATTCCTGCCATTACTTCGGTATCATGTTCATTCATTTGGCAGCCATAGGTACGGATATAAAACTTACGGCCTTCTCCCATACCACGAAATTCTTCTGGAATAGAGAAATCGTTATGATACTTTACTTCTTCTTTGCCACGCTTTTTAGCGTCTTTTAATGAAGGTGCTGTAATTACCTGCTCAAAGTACTTACTGTAATCCTTGGCGGATTTTTTGTCCGAAGAATTAGCAGCTTCGATTTGTTGAGCATCTATACGTTGTTTTTCATTCATAAATAATAAATCTCCTTTCAGTCAATTTAAAAATTAGTCTATGAAAAGTAAAATTTTCCCTGTACTAGTGTATAAGAATCCTACCTAACACACTTCCGCACATTATTATAGTATAAAGGTTTATAGGCTTGAAAACAATAGAAAATCCCGTAGCAGTATACTACGGGATTTTCCATGTACTTACATAAATTCGTTAACTAATTTATCAAAGTATTCTTGATCAAGGTTAAGATCTGCATGTGCTAATGGAGTTTCAGAGTAATTATTAATCAATTCCTGGTAGGATTTACGTTCTGTGTTTTGATAAATCAAACCAGTAACTAAACCATTATGCTTCATCAATGTCTGCATAGCGTTTTCACGGTTTGAAGGATCATATCCTTCAATATCACTTAACTTCGTTAGATTTTCTTTAAACCAATCATAAGTGTTGACCTTATTATAGGTTACACAAGGACTGTAAACGTTAATTAAAGAGAACCCTTTATGCTTAATGCCTGCTTCAATTAATGCAGTTAGGTCTTTTAAATCTGTAGAGAAACTTTGTGCAACAAATGTTGCCCCTGCAGTTAAAGCCATCTCCATTGGTGAAATCGGTTGTTCAATCGAACCTAGCGGCGATGATTTCGTTTTAAAGCCGGTAGCTGAACGCGGAGACGTTTGTCCTTTTGTTAAACCATAGATTTGGTTATCCATAACAATGTAGGTGATATCTACATTACGACGAATCGCATGAATGGTATGTCCCATTCCGATTGCAAAACCGTCACCGTCACCGCCGGAAGCGATCACTGTTAAATCACGGTTTGCCATTTTTACACCTTGAGCGATTGGTAATGAACGGCCATGAATTCCATGGAAGCCATATGAATTAATATAACCAGAGATACGACCAGAACATCCGATACCAGAAATAACAGCTAAGTTTTGAGGCTCAAGACCTACATTTGCTGCTGCACGTTGCATTGCCGCTTGTACAGAGAAGTCGCCACAGCCAGGGCACCAGTTCGGTTTTACATTATTTCTAAAGTCTTTAAAAGTGGCCATGTTTAGAACAACTCCTTACATTTTGTATATACTTCGTGTGGTAGGAACGGATTACCGTCATATTTTAAATGTTTAATAATCTTTTCAGCATGCCCAACATTCATTTTCATAATGTTTGCCAATTGACCAGTAGCATTGTTTTCAACAACCACTACTTTCTTTGCTGAACGAACAAGTGGTAATACTTCGTCCGTTGGGAATGGGTGAATCAAACGAATATGAGCGTGATTTACTTTCATTCCTTCTTTTTCTAAACGAACCATAGCTTCCTCAATTACACCTCTAGTTGAATTAAAACCAACTAGTAAAATGTCAGCATCTTCATGCTTAGTGTTTTTGTACACTGGTGTATTGAAACGAATATTTTCAATTTTACGGAATCGCTTGTCCATTTGAGCGTTCCTATTTACAGCCGATTCTGAAGGTTTTCCTGTTTCATCATGTTCAACACCAGTTACATGGTGAATACCATTTTTCATACCAGGGATGACACGTGGAGAAACTCCATCAGATGTCACTTCATAACGTTTGAAATACGCTTTATTTTCACTCTCAGGAATTTCATCAGTAACAAGCTTTCCACGTCTGATTTCTACTTTATCCATACTTAAAGGTTCAACTGTCTGTTTACCTAAAGATAGTTGAAGGTCTGTAAGAACAATTACAGGACATTGATATTCTTCAGCAAGGTTAAATGCCTCAGTTGTATCATAGAAAGCCTCTTCTACAGTACTTGGAGCCATAACGATTTTAGGAATTTCTCCATGTGTTCCATAGATCATAGCCATTAAATCTGACTGTTCTTGCTTTGTTGGTAATCCTGTAGATGGACCGCCACGCTGAGTATCAACTACCACCAGCGGAGTTTCAGTTATACCTGAAAGACCAATTGCTTCCATTTTCAATGATAATCCTGGACCAGCAGATGCCGTAATTGTACGAACACCAGCATAGTTAGCACCAATTGCCATTGTACAGGCAGCAATTTCATCTTCCGTTTGAATAACCGTACCACCAAGAGCAGGAAGCTTTTTAATTAAATATTCCATTATTTCAGAAGCTGGTGTTATTGGGTATGCAGCCATAAAACGACATCCAGCCGCAACTGCTCCTAATGCAATAGCATCATTTCCAATCATGAACATACGCTTCTTGCCGTCAGCTTTTTCAAGTTCCATTATTTCAATACCATCTACCAGCTGTTTCTTCATATAATCATATCCAGCTTTAATGGCATCCATGTTTTTCGCAACTACTTGAGAACCTTTTTTACCAAAAATCTCTTGAACTACTTCTTCAAAAACATGAATATCAAGATTCAAGACAGCTGATGTAGCACCAATGGCTACCATGTTTTTCATTAGGGATGTTCCTAATTCAGTAGCAATTTCTGTAAATGGAACCGCATACAATGCTGCTTGTGTATCTTCTGGTTTCTTCGGCGTGAACTTTGCATCCGCAAGTATTACACCTTTGCTGTGTAACTCTTTGTAGTTTAAATCGATAGTTTCTTGGTCAAAAGCGACAAGAACATCAAGATCATCAGAGATTGAACGAACTTCTGTCGTGCTGACTCTGATTTTGTTGTTTGTATGACCGCCTTTGATACGAGATGAAAAGTGACGATAACCATACAAGTAATAACCGAGGCGATTCAATGCAATAGCAAATATTTCCCCTGTACTTTCAATACCTTCCCCTTGTTGTCCGCCAACTTTCCACGAAAGTTGATTGATCATGACTTACACCCCTTTGGATATGTAAAAAATATATTTTATAACTCTCATTTAGAGTAGCACAATTCCGAGTTATTCACTAGATTTTAGCCTTTAAAGCTTTAAAGGAAAAATAAATTGAAACTTGAAGATGTACTAAACGCTTACAATTCTAGACCTCTAAACCAAAAATTGCAACCCTTTCATACGAAATATTGTCTAAAATATGAATATTTTTTTATATTATAAAAATTGACATTTATTAAATCTGCATATAACTATATAAAATGGTTATAAAACGTTGTTGTTATGCGATTTATTAATAAATCTAATAAAATATATTACTTTAATACTTTAACTCGGAAAACGCTTTCATTTATACTAGAATAACATTTTTAATATGATTTGTATATAAAAATACCTGCTTACAATTTAAGCAGGTAAAAGTTTGTTTTATTCATCTTGTTTCACATCTTTGATTCTATCTCTTTCATCTTGGTTCAACAATAAGCTTTATAGCCGTGCGTTCTTCACCATCAATCTTAATATCAGTGAACGCAGGGATGCAAATCAAATCTACTCCGCTAGGTGCTACAAATCCTCTTGCAATCGCTACCGCCTTAACAGCTTGATTCAATGCACCTGCACCAATCGCCTGTATTTCTGCTGCACCTCTTTCACGCAGAACTCCAGCAAGTGCACCAGCTACAGAATTAGGATTAGATTTTGCTGAAACTTTTAATATTTCCATTCCTAGCTCCCCCTTGTATAATCCCGATCCTGACATGAGCAGTTTCATGAGCAAATCAGGTATATAAGATTCCACTGCTACTATATTCATTCTGCAAAAGACATATTCCGGCTTGGACAAAAAAAGTGCTTATTTATCAGTAAAATTTGAAAAGCGGAAGCGCCTTGTACAGGGGCGACAGGCATAAGACGAGCCGGCGAGAAGGTTGGTCATTACCTTCTTGACGGATTGGCTTATGACCCCGAGCCCCTAGGCTGCTTGCGCTAGACAAAGAAATAACCTTCCACAATTGGAAGGTTAAGAATACCAAGGATTATCTTCATTTATTAAAATTCTTTCCATTTTTTTGCTCTTGCCAGTTTTCCTGTCAAGTTCCATGTAGACTCCACTAAGCTGGGTTCTACCCGCTTTAGGAACTTCAAATCGTATAGGAAGGCTTGAAAGGAATTTTGTGATGACTGCCTCCCTTTCCATACCAAGAATTCCATCATATGGACCTGTCATCCCTACATCCGTTAAATAGCCTGTGCCTCCTGGCAGGATACGGCTATCAGCGGTTTGAACGTGTGTATGTGTGCCAACTACAGCTGAAACCCTTCCATCCAAATACCAGCCCATTGCTTGTTTTTCGCTTGTTGCTTCTGCATGGAAATCCACAAAAATAAATGGTGTTCTTTCCTGTGCCATTTCCACTAATTCATCCGCCTTTTTAAAAGGACAATCTAGAGGCGGCATAAATGTGCGCCCTTGTAAATTGATGACAGCTACTTCTAGGTCATTTACCTTAAAGAATGCTAATCCTTTCCCTGGGGTACCTTCAGGGAAATTTGCCGGTCGTACCATATTCTTTGCCGATTCGATAAATTCAAAGATCTCTTTGTTATCCCAGGAGTGGTTTCCAAGGGTTACAGCCTGTGCGCCGGAACCCAAAAACTCCCGGTAAATCTTTTCTGTAATCCCTCTGCCTCCTGCAGCATTTTCACCATTAATTATCGTAAAATTAGGTCTATATTTTTCTTTAATTTTTGGCACATACTCTTTCACCATATCTCGGCCTGGTGAGCCTACAACATCTCCAATAAATAATAAGTTCATTTGTAATCCTTTCGTGATGCATTTATTTACTATAAATTGTATCACATTTTATTTTATTTAACCGTTAGGAACCCTGCAAAAAAATAAAGCAGTGCATAAGCACCGCTTTATTTTGCGTATTCCACAGCCCGTGTTTCACGGATGACTGTCACTTTAATATGTCCTGGATAATCAAGCTCTTCTTCGATTCGTTTCCGAATATCTCGAGCCAAACGATGTGCAGCTAAATCATCCACTGCATCAGGTCTAACTATAATCCGCACCTCACGTCCAGCTTGAATGGCGAAGGATTTCTCTACACCATCATAGGACTCAGAAATCTCTTCCAGCTTTTCTAAGCGGCGAATATAGTTTTCTAGAGTTTCACTACGTGCTCCAGGTCTTGCGGCTGATAACGCATCAGCAGCAGCCACTAGAACGGATATGGTTGATGTTGGTTCCGTATCACCATGATGTGAGGCAATACTGTTGATAACCACCGGGTGTTCCTTGTATTTAGTTGCAAGTTCAACCCCAATTTCAACATGGCTTCCTTCCACTTCATGGTCAATTGCTTTTCCGATATCATGCAACAGCCCTGCACGACGTGCCAGCGTTTCATCCTCACCAAGTTCAGCTGCAAGTAAGCCAGATAGCTGAGCTACCTCCATTGAGTGCTTTAGGACATTTTGTCCGTAACTTGTACGGAACTTTAAGCGTCCCAGGATTTTAATAAGATCCGGATGTAATCCATGAACACCGACTTCAAAGGTCGTTTGTTCACCCACTTCACGAATATACTCATCCACTTCACGACGTGATTTTTCTACCATTTCCTCAATACGTGCAGGATGGATACGTCCGTCTTGAACTAACTTTTCAAGCGCCAATCGAGCCGTTTCACGACGAATTGGATCGAATCCTGATAGAATTACTGCCTCTGGGGTATCATCGATAATCAAATCAATTCCCGTAAGTGTTTCTAGTGTACGGATATTTCTTCCTTCACGGCCAATAATACGACCCTTCATTTCATCATTTGGAAGGTTGACTACAGATACAGTCGTTTCCGCTACATGGTCAGCAGCGCAACGCTGGATTGCTAGCGATAAAATTTCTTTCGCTTTCTTATCTGCTTCCTCTTTCGCGCGGTTTTCACTTTCCTTAATCATTATCGCAGTGTCATAGGTTAATTCCTGCTCCATTTTATCGATAATGATGTTCTTCGCTTCCTCACGAGTTAAACTCGAAATTCGTTCAAGTTCAGTTTGTTGTTTTCGTACCAACTCGTCCACTTTGCTTTCCATCTGTTCAATATGCTGTTGTCTTTGGTTTAGAGAATCATCCTTCTTTTCTAATAGAATTTCTCGTTTATTTAACGATTCATCCTTTCGATCTAAATTCTCTTCTCTTTGCAGTAAACGGTTTTCTTGTTTTTGCAGTTCATTTCTTCGTTCACGAACCTCACGTTCGGCCTCTGAACGAAGCTTGTGAATTTCATCCTTTGCCTCAAGCAAAGCTTCTTTCTTCAATGAATCAGCGTCACGCTTTGCATCTTCAAGAATCTGCTCTGCAGCATTCTTTGCACCTGCTATTTTTGCCTCAGCAATGGATTTACGAACAAAATAGCCAACAACGGCACCGACGATAATGCCAAGCAAAATGGAGATGATAGTAATAGGTTCCATCGTTACACCTCCTCTTGCTATGAACTTTTGTTACACTTTTTAAGTGTCGGCATGTACATTGGTTAGGTTCAACATACAGCAAGCACCAAGCTTTTCATTGTAATATTAACAAAAATGTAAAATATACATGTTAATTGTAAATGTGTGTATATTCATTGTCAAGGGTAACTCCTGACAGCTTTTTGAAATATTTAGACTTTGTTCATAGTTTAAAATTACTTAAATTGTTATCGGATGAATAAATATACATTTTTATAAATAACTATGCATTTTATTAAAAAGAGCAAAACCTAATCAGGCTTTGCTCTTTTTGTTAATCTATTAATTCAAATTGCTCATCATCATCGACTTCAGTGACAATCTTTTCACCGTCTAATCCATAGTGCGCACGGATTTTTTGCTGAATTTCAAGACGAATGCTTGGATTTTCTCTTAAGAAAGTCTTTGCATTCTCACGGCCTTGACCGATTCTTTCCTCATTATATGAATACCAAGAACCGCTCTTTTGGACGATATCTAATTCAGAGCCAATATCAATGATCTCGCCCTCTTTAGAAATTCCTTCACCATACATAATATCCACTTCAGCTGTACGGAATGGAGGAGCAACTTTATTCTTAACGACCTTAATCTTCGTTTTGTTTCCAACTATATCAGTACCTTGCTTTAGTGCTTCTCCACGACGCACCTCAATACGTACCGTAGAGTAGAATTTCAATGCACGACCACCAGGAGTTGTCTCGGGATTTCCAAACATAACTCCAATTTTTTCACGAACCTGGTTAATAAAGATTGCGATGGTCTTTGATTTATTAATGACACCAGAAAGTTTACGGAGCGCTTGAGACATCAAGCGGGCTTGAAGACCCATATGAGAATCTCCCATTTCTCCTTCAATTTCTGCTTTTGGAACTAATGCTGCAACGGAATCGACTACTAGAATATCAATTGCACCGCTTCGTACAAGTGCCTCTGCGATTTCTAGTGCTTGTTCACCAGTGTCTGGCTGGGATAGCAATAGCTCATCGATGTTTACTCCAAGTTTTTGTGCATATGCTGGATCCAGGGCATGCTCGGCGTCGATAAACGCTGCTTGTCCACCTGCAGCTTGTACTTCTGCAATAGCATGTAAGGCAACTGTTGTTTTACCTGAGCTTTCTGGTCCGTAAATTTCAATAATTCTTCCTCTAGGGTATCCGCCAACTCCAAGTGCTGAATCTAGTGCTAGTGAGCCGCTAGGACTTGTTAAAATTCTTGTGTCAGTTTTCTCTCCCATTTTCATAATAGAGCCTTTACCAAATTGCTTTTCAATCTGTTTTAGCGCCATTTCTAAGGCCGCTTTACGATCAGTCACTACTAGTTCCTCCCTTATATATAAACCAAAAAGTTAATAGCCAAATTCTATAATTTAATTCCTATTAATAATATAACCTCTTTTTAGACTTTTGTACAGCAAAAAAACGAACATTCATTCGACTTTTTTGAATCTAGTAGTCATGTAAAAATAGGTAATTCTCCCAGCCAATTATATCTTTTCGATTAACTTTTCCATTGATTTATCCTTTTTCTTCTATATTCAGACCATTACTTTTTTGGTAAAAAAAATCACAGAGCGCTTAGTTAGCTTTCTGTGATTCTTGCAAATGCTTTATTAAATAATAGCAGCCGTATTTTACTGAACGGGTCCGGTTTGCTTCCCTCGAACCGCCAAGTTCCAGCTTTTCAACCACTGTTTGTTTCCCTTTAATCGAAATACCAATATAGACGGTTCCTACAAGCTTTCCTTCAAGCTCGTCAGGGCCAGCAACACCAGTGAAACTAATTCCTATATCAGCAGATACTAATTCCGCAACATTTTCAGCCAGCTCTTTAGCACACTCATGACTTACTACGCCAAAACTTTCAATTGTTTCCTTTTTAACTCCTAAGACTTTCTCCTTAACCTCATTCGTGTAACAAACAACTCCACCCTTAAAGACCGAACTTACACCTGGAATACTAGTTAGTTCCTGTTGAAACAACCCTCCTGTTAAGCTCTCTGCCGCTGAGATTGTTAATTGTTTTTCTTTTAAAACTTTCATTAGTTCAGCTACCAAAGAAGTATTGTCATACCCATATAAATACTGGCCAACACGATCGTTAATTTTCCCCTCTGCTTCATCCAGCATTAACTCTGCTGTTTGCATATCTTGATGCTTCGCAGTAAGCCGTAAGGTACATTCTCCGTCTGCAGCAAGTGGGGCAATTGTGGGATTTGTTTGCTGTTCTATTAAATCAATGATTTCAGTTTCTAACGAAGCCTCTCCGATTCCAAAGAACCTTAAAACCCTAGAAACTATTTTCTCATCCGTTTTTACTTGTTTTGATAGAGCGGCTGTTCCAAATTGTAAAAACATAGGCTCCATTTCTTTCGGTGGTCCAGGCAAAAGCATATAAATACGATCGCCAATATCGACCATCATGCCAGGAGCCATCCCATGATTATTTGGCAGGATAGTAGAGTCCTCTAAAACAATGGCCTGCTTCTTATTATTTTCAGTCATTACCCTATTTCCCTTTTTAAAATAAAGTTCAATAGATTCTAATGCCTCTTGATCCATAATGAGATTTTTCCCCAAATGGCGAGCAATTGTTTCTTTCGTTAAATCATCTTTTGTCGGTCCAAGCCCGCCGGTAAAAATAATCAAATTAGAGCGCTTTTCTGCGATCTCTATCGCAGACCTTAATCGGTCAGGATTATCGCCAACCACTGTATGAAAAAAAACATTTATACCTAGTCCAGCAAGTTGTTGCGATAGAAATCGTGCATTACTATTAACGATTTGACCTAGCAGTAATTCAGAACCAACTGCAATAATTTCTGCATTCATCATCCGTTACCTCATGTTCTATTTAGAATTTTTGAAAACATGCATATTCTTTGAAAAATAATCCCATCCAGACCAGACAGTAAAAATCAATGCAACCCATAATGCTACATCATCAAATGGAAATCCAATCATTTCAAAAATAATATTATGTAATAATAGTGCTGAAATAGCGATGATTTGTGCCCAGGTTTTGATTTTCCCGAGATTATTGGCGGCTACAACTTCTCCACCCTCAACTAGCAAAAGACGAAGACCTGTGACAGCAAATTCTCTGCTTATGATTGCAATCACAATCCATGAGGCTGCATATCCAAGATCAACAAGGACAACCAGCGCAGCAGAGACGAGTAATTTATCGGCAAGCGGATCGAGGAATTTCCCCATATTTGTAACAAGATTATATTTTCGGGCATAATAGCCGTCTACCCAATCTGTAGAAGAAGCAAAAATAAAAATTAATGCTCCAACAAAATGAGTTACCGGAAGATCAACTCCCAGTAGATGCATATTTCCCCACTCAAAGGGGGCAAGCATAATAATCAAGAAAATTGGAATTAAAAGTATTCTTGATATCGTTATTTGATTTGGTACATTCATTTTTTTGCCTCCAAATAATATTAGAACGAAAAATAGTCATCACTAGATGACTATTCGTTCTTCTGAACAAATTGAATCGTAATGTTCTGACGAACCACATCAGCAGGTGCGATTGCATACTCAAGCTTCTGGTCATTTACGTAGATTTCTGTATCGAGCGTTCGACCAACAACAATTACTGCTTTGGTATCGCCAGTTAAATCTACTTCCGTACTTTGTGTACCAGTGGTTGATAATAACCCCTGGAACTTGGATTGACCACTGCTATTATTAACACTTACCCATGTTTCCCCTGTTGAAACCAGTTTCACAACAAATTTATCTGCATTTTTCAAATCATAGGTAGAGTTTTTTCCACTGTTTTGAACTGGTGTTAATTCCTGTTTCGGCGCTTCTACAACAGGTGTTTCTTCAACCGTCTTTTGTTCATCCGTTTTTTCCTCTTTATCATTTTCCTTTGTCTTGTCTTTTTCTGCGTCCTCCGCCTTTTCAAGATTTTCAGAGCGGACAAACTTTACAGGTTCATTTTCATTGTTAATCAAATCATTCGCCTTGTCCCCGACGTTATTTACAACGAAATAATACAGTACCCCCGCAGCACCAATAATAAAGACTCCAATTAAGACTTTTGGGATAATATCAAATATTTTCGAGGATCCTTCTGATACCGTCTTACGTGTTTTTACTCTAGAAAATTTTTCAGTTAAATCATCATTATGAGTTGCTGGTATTTCATTCTTATACGTTTCAAAAATTTCATCAGGATTAAGCTGAAGAGCCTCAGAGTATTGCTTCACAAAAGCTCGAACATAAAAGTTTCCTGGCATGCTAGAATAATTACCTTCTTCAAGACCTATTAAATACCGCTTTTGAATTTTTGTGATAGACTGTAAATCCTCTAAGCTTAATCCTTTGGCTAATCGCGCATCTTTTAGTCGATTACCTAATTCAGTCACCTGTTAACACCTTCCAATTATTTAAAATCCAAAATCTCCAAAATCGGAGCCAGAGAATAAGTTATTTTGGTCGACAATATCATAAGTAATTTCTTCGTCTGCCTCGTTCCGTAACTCGATAATATAATCAAAATCATCAAGCGTATACTCAGAATTTTGCACAAAGATATCAGGATGTTCGACCACTTTAACCGCAGGTAAACGCATGATTTCGCGTACAAGCTGCCAATGCCGTTCACTTGCACGTTTTGTTGAAACAATCCCATCAAGAATGAACAAATTATTTTCGTTGTATTCATCTTGAATTAGCTGATTACGTATGGTTTGTTTTAAAAGAGTCGAAGATACAAATAACCACCGTTTATTCGCGCATACACTCGAAGCAACCACCGATTCCGTTTTACCTACCCTTGGCATCCCACGAATTCCAATCAGTTTGTGTCCTTCCTGCTTAAACAATTCTGCCATAAAATCAACGAGTACCCCTAGTTCACTACGGACAAATCGGAATGTTTTTTTATCATCTGCGTCACGTTGTATGTACCGTCCATGTCTGACTGCCAGCCGATCACGAAGCTTTGGTTCTCTAATCTTAATTACTTTTATTGTGTCCATTGTATTTAAAATTGACTCTAACCGTTTAATTTGATTATCATCTTTTGCTAAAATTAATAATCCGCGCCGACCTTCATCCACTCCATTAATGGTTACTATATTGATTGACAGCATTCCTAGTAAAGATGAGATGTCGCCAAGCAAACCAGGACGGTTTTTTTGAATCTCATATTCTAAATACCACTCTTTCTTCTCCATAAAAAACCTCCTAAACTAAAACGACAAATTTTTCATTTCCTTATCTATCCATAATAATATATGATTTTGATTGAAGATGAAAGCAAAAACAAGTTCAATGCTTATTTAATATATTTTGCTTCTAAAATGCAAAAAAAAAGAGAGGTTAAAACCTCTCTCCTAGCGACTTCCGTTATTTTGAACTAATTTCACCATAATGTTGGCGATTGCTTGCTGCTCTTCTTTATCCGCAACAGACCATAAATCAGCCAAGATTCTTTCTTGCTCGTTTTTCGGTTCTACCTGCTCTGATAAATAATCACCGATTTGTAATGCAAGAGCACCTATAGCACCTTCGCTCATTCCTTCATTTTGTGCTTGATGAAGTCGTTCAGCAAGAAAGTCTTCCCATTGTTTCCAGTTATCTAAAACAGACATAATAAACCCTCCTTTATAGTTGTACATTGATATTTTGCTATGAAAGGGCGGAATTTATTCACGGAAAAAATGTATATTTCATGTATACCAGCCGCCATTTATTGAAAGAACTTGCCCTGTAATATATGAAGAATCCTCCGAAAGTAAAAATTTCACACCATTGGCTACTTCCTCAGGAACACCCAGCCTGCCCATTGGGATTTCGTATTGAAGAAGTTGTTTATCCTCCACTGAGAACTGGCTCATCATTGGTGTTTCAACGGCACCAGGCGCAATAGCGTTAACTCGTACCCCATTTAATGCCACTTCTTTGCTTAATGCTTTCACAAATGAAATTTGTGCTCCCTTTGCAGTCGAATAGACCACTTCACATGCGGCACCGGTTTGACCCCAGACGGAGGAGATAAGAATTACATTTCCTGACCGTTTCTTTATTAGTTTTGGGAGCAGTTCCTTTGTTATCATTAGGGGATTCATTACATGTACCCTCATTAAGGATTCTACCTCTTCCTGTTTTATATCGACGAGGAGACCATATTGAGTATTCCCACTACAATGGATAATTTCATCCAGGGAGAAGATTTGTGAACAGATTTTTTTATAGCCTTCTGCCTCCTCTAAATCTGCCTGAATAGGTATGTACTCTCCACCAAAGGGTTTAATTTTTTCAAGTAATTCCATTATTGATTTTTCATTTTTATTAAAGTGTAAATATAAATTAAAACCAAGAGAAGCTAATTTAAACGCTACCGCTTGCCCAATCCCGCCGCTTGCTCCCGTAATTAGTGCATATTTTCCCACGAACTTCACTCTTTCTATATTAAGTAATCTGTTTTATTGAAGGCTGTGTCAACTTAGGCTGTTGATTTGCGCTCCAGGCGCTATGCTTTCCGCGGGCTCGCCCGTGAGCCTCCTTACAGCTACGCTCCTGCGGGGTCTCACTC
>NZ_NPDD01000118.1 GCF_002272245.1 Bacillus sp. 7884-1
TTCTAAAATCAACAGTATCCTTTAACACAGCCAATCAAAAAGAAAAGCGCCGGCTAACGACGCTTACCTCTTATTTTTTAGGAATCACTTGGCAAACTGAGAAACGCTCTTCTGAAATAACCTCAGATGCTAATCTTTTAACATCATCTAAAGTGATTTTCTCTAAAGTGGGAACGACATCAAATAAGTTCATGTCATTAAAAGCATATCTTGTGAATTGATTAGCTATATATTCTGGAGAATTTACAGCACGTAAAAATGAACCAATTTTCTTTTTTTTCGCTCTTTCCAATTGCTCTTCAGAAAATGAAGTAGCATTTTTCGCATGAAAAAGCATGTTTTTAAGCTGTTCAGTAAGTTTATCAGGATTTTCTGTATCTCCGCCAATCATCGCAAAGCCAAATCCTTGCTCCTGTGTATAGTCATATGAGAAAGTTTCATCAATCAGCCCTTCATTATAAAGCTGATTATAGTTTTCGGAGCTTTTTCCAAACAACAAGTCCAAGAGAACATTCATAGTCAGTTCATTCTTTAATAACTCAGCACCACTTTGGTCTACATGTAATGCCTTCATCCCAATTAAGCATTTAGAGGTTTGCACATTCATCTCCAGCACTTGTTTTTGCTCAGCAGTCTGAAGAGGTTCATCTTCAAATTTACGCTGAATCTCCGGCATCTCTTTGTAATCCTTTTTTGCTTGGTTTTCTCTCACTTGATCCATAAATTTATTTGGATCGACTGGTCCAACAATAAACAATAACATATTGCTCGGATGGTAGAAGGTATTGTAGCATTCATAAAGCAAATCTTTCGTAATATGTGAGATTGATTCTATTGTCCCGGCAATATCAATCTTTACAGGATGGTTTTGATACAAATTTTGAATCAATCCGAAATAGAGACGCCAATCCGGATTATCATCATACATCGTGATTTCTTGACCAATAATCCCTTTTTCCTTTTCAACCGTTTTTTCCGAGAAATAAGGATCCTGAACGAAATCAACTAACGTTTCCAGGTTTTTCTCTACATCCGAAGTACTGGAGAACAAGTATGCAGTACGGGTAAAAGAGGTAAAGGCATTAGCTGAAGCCCCCTGCTTGCTAAATTGTTGAAATACGTCTCCGTCTTCCTTTTCAAAAAGCTTATGCTCAAGAAAATGAGCAATACCATCTGGTACTTTTTTATATTCCTCTTGGCCTAATGGGACAAAATGATTATCTATTGATCCATACTTTGTGGTAAAAGTAGCAAATGTCTTATTAAATCCCTTTTTTGGTAATATATAGACATTTAAACCATTGGATAACTTTTCGTGGTAAAGTTCTTCTTGGAGCTGGTCAAAATTAATTTTCTCCATTATTTTACCGCCTCACTTCCAGTTAAGAAATAGATCGTATCAAGTTCAATTTTAGCAGCGACAGCGACAATTTCTTCCTTTGTCGTTTTCTCCATGTCTGTAATCCACTGCTCTAGTTTTATATCCTTGCCTGCAACAACATTATGGTAAAGTATTTCTGTTAATCCTCTTGAAGTATCAATGGTTTCAAGAATCTGATTTCGAATGACAGCTTTTGTTTGAACTAATTCTTGATCTGAAAAGTCGCCTTTTTTCATTGCTTCCAATTGATCGCGAATAATACCCACTGCCTGGTCAAAGTTCTTTAGGTCAATCCCTGACATTACCATCATTAATCCTTTATGGCTTTCAAGCCTGCTTGAGACATAATAGGCTAAGCTTGCCTTTTCACGGACATTGATAAACAACTTTGAGTGTGAAAAACCGCCAAAGATTCCATTAAACAATTGAAGAGCAAAGTAATCGGAATCCCCGTAGACAACATTCGTACGATAACCAATATTTAATTTCCCTTGTTTTACATCCTGCTCTTCTTTAATTTCATTTACCTGTTCCTTTTTCTGTACAGCTAATGCCTCTAGTTTCTTTGGAGTGCGTTCTTCAAAATTCAGCAAATCATTTGCAAGGCTTTTCACCTCTTCTTGCTTAACATCTCCAATCACATATAGATCCATTTCATCTTCTAAAAACGCCTTTTTATAATAGTCGTATAAATTTTCCGGAGTAATTGTTTCTACATCCTCTGCTTCACCATTTACTTGAAGAGCGTACGGCTCCCCTTTACACATTTCTTGCAGTAAACGGACATTCGAATAGCGCATTTTATCATCATATACCGATTGAATTCGCTGCTTTAGCGATCTTTTTTCTTTGTTCACTGTATCTTGATCAAATGCATTACCTGACACATTCGGTTTGGTTAAAACCTCAGATAGAAGTTCGAAACCTTTTTTCAATAACGGGGTAGGATCACTTAAGAACTTCTCATTTGCAATTTCAAGCGTGAAACTGATAATATGATATTCACCTTTTTTTGCTAAATCAATAAACAGTGTAGCTCCATATAATTCATCTAAATATGAGCGTAATGCAGTAGTTGTCGGATAATTGGCGGAGCTGCTTTGTAACACCTGAGGAAGCAGAGCCCTTTTCGTTACATCTTCCTTTGTTAGTGGAGCTTTCATTTTCCATACGAATGTATTCGTTTTATATTTATCTGTTTCAATGACATGGAGTTTGTATCCCTGCATAGCGGTGATTTTTTCAGCAGTTGAATCCATTAAAAGACCTCCTTAAGATTTCAAAATCCTTCTTATTATATATGTAAACATTCATCCGGTTATTTTACATCATTTCCATTGTAATATACCCTTATTCTTACTATAATTTGCCAGGCTTGGTTTTTACAAGCTAAAACACTGGATTCTTAGC
>NZ_NPDD01000119.1 GCF_002272245.1 Bacillus sp. 7884-1
CACTTTCAACTGGTATGACGCTATAACTGGTCAAGAATCACCTTATGATGATCTTGGTCACGGAACTCACACCACAGGTACGATGGTGGGTTCTGAGCCTAATGGCACGAACCAAATCGGTGTCGCTCCAGGTGCAAAATGGATAGCGGTGAAAGCCTTTTCCTCGGCTGGTGCATCCGTTCAAGATCTACTGAGAGCTGGAGAATGGGTTCTAGCTCCAAAAGATGCCCAAGGCAACCCACATCCAGAAAAAGCACCTGACGTAGTGAACAACTCCTGGGGTGGTGGGAAAGGAATCGATGAATGGTTCCGTCCAATGGTGATAAACTGGCGTGCAGCCGATATTTTCCCTAATTTCTCTTCTGGAAATACTGGTCCGGGGGATGGAAGCGTCTCCGTCCCAGGCAACTATCCGGAATCGTTCGCTGTTGGAGCAACGATGAATAGTGGGAATCTGCTTGCAGGATTCTCCTCACGCGGTCCATCGCCATATGGAGAAGTGAAGCCAGACATTTCTGCTCCAGGTGTGGCCATCCGCTCTTCCATTCCAGGTGGTAAATATACAGGCATGCAAGGAACTTCGATGTCTGCACCAGCCGTTGCTGGAGTCGTTGCTTTGATAAAGCAGGCGAATGCCTCGCTTACCGTTGATGACATTGAAGACATTTTACTTGTTTCGGCAAAGCCATTAACTGACTCCAACTATCCAACTTCACCAAACAATGGTTATGGTTATGGTCTAGTAAACGCCTATAGCGCTATCTCCGCCATTGTCAACGGAATAGGTCGAGTTCAGGGACAAGTGGTTCGTGAAGGTCAAGATACAGAGAATCCAACTTATCAGCATACCGCTCCAACTGAATTATATGCGAATATGACATTGCCTCTTACTATTCAAGTACAAGATAATGTCAATGTAAGAAGTGTTGAGCTACAATATCGTGCTAGCGAATCTGCCGAATGGCAAACTGTAGCGGCAACTCGTACAGCAGGTGACTATAAGAGCGGAACGTACCAAGCGGTGATTCCGGATGCTATACAGGCCCAAACGCTTACCTATTATTGGCGCATTACTGACTATGGGCAAAACGTGGTTACTTCTGACCATTACGCAGTACCAGTCAAATCTGGAATCAGCACTGGTTACAATCAAGATTTTGAATCTCAACCAAATGGTTGGATCTCATACGGTTTCAATAACAGTTGGGAGTGGGGAGTACCTGCTTCTGGACCAGCTAAGGCCGCTTCTGGTGAAAAAGTGTACGGAACCAATTTAGAAGGTAACTATGACAACTATGCCAATATGAGCTTGATGATGCCTCCAATCGTCCTGCCTGAAGGTAATACCTATCTGCAGTTTAAAGATTGGTATTCAATCAACAACTTCACCGACGATTTCACAGACTATGGTCATGTGCTTGTGTCAATAGACAAACAAAACTGGCAACAGCTGTCCCGCTTCACTGGTAAATCTGAGACATGGACGGAGCGCCAAATCGATCTATCCGCCTATGCCGGTAAACAAATCTATATAGCCTTTAACGTCACCTCAGACGGTATTAACACGAGCAGTGGTTGGTATATAGATGATGTCGCCTTAAGCACTACATCACATACCACAGCCAATGTTGAACTAGAAGATATACAACATCAAAAACTATTAGCTAGTCAACTGGAAAATAAGCTAGAAACCAATAAAAGAGAAGTCAACCCGGAAACCATCCAACCAACAAATATGCAAAACGTGATGGCACCAACGGCTACGATCACGCCGACTGCAGTCCAACCCATGACCCTGCCACTTGAAGCTACAGTGAGCGTGCTCGAATCAGGACGTTCTGTTGCCACCAACCCAAGTGATGGTAGCTATACTCTTATGTCTCATCCTGTTGGGGAGTTTACCTTACGTGCTGAAACATATGGATATTACTCTGCAGATCAACGTGTAAATATTTCTAAAAATGGTACAGTAGAAGCCAACTTTACCTTAAACCCGATCCCGAAAGGAACGGTTAGCGGAACGGTTACAAACAAGCAAACAGGTCAGCCGATAGCTAACGCAACTCTCT
>NZ_NPDD01000120.1 GCF_002272245.1 Bacillus sp. 7884-1
CCAACACCAATCAATCTACTGTCACGGTAGAAGGGAAAGCTTCACCAAATATCGAAGTTCATCTTTTGAATAAAGGCAAAGAAGTAGCTACCACAACAGCTAGAAAGGATGGTACCTTCTCTGTAGATGTGACCCTTCAAGATGGTGAAAACGTGCTGACAGCTACCTCTTCTTCTGATCGAGGTACTACGGATCCGTCTGATCCAGTGAAGATCACCCTTGACCAAGCAAAACCAGAACTAACCATCACCAAACCTACTGATGGCTTAAAGACGAATCAACAAGCAGTTACGATCGAAGGTAAAGTGACAGACCTATCTCTTGCAGAAGTCACTATAAATGGTCAAAAAGTGAATGTCACAGAAGATGGCTCATACTCCCATTATGTACTACTCAATAATGGAGAAAATAAATTTACTGTCACTGCAAAGGACATTGCTGGAAACGAAACTAGTAAGGAAGTCACTGTTTACGCCAAGTTTAATTCACCTGCAATCACAAATCTAAAACCAGCTCAAAATGTGGTGATAAAAACGGGTAATAATGTGACCGTCGAACTAGATAGTGAGCCAGGAATTAGTGGATTCTTCTTAGTTCGCTTACCTTCAACCTCTGAAACCGGACCTGTAAAGGAAGCCGCCACTTCTGTTGAAATACAATTAACAGAACAAGGAACAGGTCACTATGTTGGTACCTGGACGGCACCAAAAGGCAAGATCAGCGGTGCTGAGATCGAAGTGGTGATGAGAGATGATTATGGAAATGAATCTCGTCAAAGAGCCGCTGGTAAAGTGTATGTCAACGTAAAACCTAACTAAATCATAGATTGAATGAAACAGAAGAATGGGCCACATTTCACTTATATCCTAAATGGTAAAGTGAATGAGTACTCAAAAACAAATATAGCCGGTGATTGGTTGATGGTTGTTTCCATTTGCCAATCCCGGCTTTTTTTAATTTGACTTTCGATTCGATTTCAAATCGCTCGTCAGGCTGAATTTTTTTGTTTAAATAACAGTATAAACAATACTTACAATAAAAAACACAGTCCCTTTACGTCCCCAGCCGAGCCGATGACTATTTCAAAGGAATCTACAATGATTATGAAAAATATAAATCAAATGCTGGGATAGCCGCAGTCATGAACGACAGTAAATTCAACCTTATCCCAGAAGACCTAAACCGCTTAGATCGTAGACAGAAGTATCAAAAGGATCCATCACATTCTTCATTAAATAGGTCTAAACACAGTTAACATAATACAATTATGTAATTCTATTCACTAAAACAATAGAATGAATCTATTAGCGATTCCCAAATTGTTCTTTTATTAGTGCCTGTTCTTCACTTGGGCTTAGGATCCCATATGCTTTTCCAACTGTTCCATTTTTCATTTTCCATATTTCGTTATGTTCAGCTACGATATTACTAAAATCATTATTTAACCAATCAGTGACAATACCAAGTAAATCAATATTTTGATTGAATCCTGGATTCTTCTGAAGGACTTCTTTCATTGCTAAAAGGTTAACCTCGGTCATTTGAACAAATCCCCATTTTTCCTCTGAGCGTACTTTTTGATGAGTCATATTATGAAGAATCTCTATTATATCTTTTTCGGATGGAGATTCATCTAACCCTAAAGCAATTTTTGCTTGATGGATGTCGTCTGTTAATTCTGCCAAACGTGCTTCTTCCTTGGCCTTCATATTTTTGATAAACTCTTCTTTTACAATTGCTACCCGATCCTTGAGCTTTGCTTTATTTCACTATTTGGCAATAAAAAGACCGCTTTTTCAGCTGCTTCTATGTTCTCTTGTATCGGGTTCATTTCCGCACTAATCACCTTTGTTTCCGCCAATCCACTCTTCTCTTGGAAAGCTTCTCTTTCTGCCTTTTGTTGAGTTTCAATCACAGCTTCTTTCTTTTCTTCTTGGTAAAACTTGTAACCTATTGTTCCTCCGCTAGCTAACACTAAACCTGAAAGAACAATGATGACAAACTTCTTCTTACGTAAATCCATGATACTTCCTCCGATATTATGTAAAAATTCATTCCTTTACAACTATACCCGATACTTCAAATTTCTTCTGAGTAGAAGTACCCTGACCCATATTTCGTAATCCAACCTAAAACTTACAAAACTATAACCGCCGTTTAACCTTTAATCTCTGTATTCCTCTACTTAAGTTAACATAATATAATTAGGGATTACTATATGATTAAATTGGTTTCAATTTCTTCAATTAAATGCCAATCAACATTTCCTTCCAGTTCAGTACTTAATTTCTCAATAAGTAGATATGCCTGTTGGTCCATACCTCCATCGTATCCAACTTTATAAAAATATAGATTTTTAAAATGAACAAACCAATAGTACTGACTGTATAGAATCTCTTCGTGAGTAAAAGAGGCAATGGTTATTATTTCTTGGACACATTGCTGCAAGAACAATGAATATTTTAATACTTTGGATAACTCTCCATCTTCAAGAACTATAATGTTTGATTCATCTAGGTTAGGCTTTAAAGTTTCAAACATATGTTCAATTTCTTCTTTAGTAATAATGTTCATTGTGAACTCCTAAAATATGATAACTGGGTCTTTCTCAAAATATATCATGAATCTTTACATTTAATAAAAGTATTTAATAAATTCATAGTAAGAATCATTAATATATTCTAAACCAACTCCTGTTTAGCATTAATGCTAAAAAAAAGAAACCCATCGAATGAGCGATGGGAGATTCATTAAACCAGGATTTCGGAATTATCGATAGGAACCGGTCTACTCTTCTAAGTTCTTAACCAATTACTATTTTTATCTTTTAGTTCAGAGTCAATGGGGTGTTCTAAATCATCATACAGATATTACCTCTAAGCTAGCAAAATAGTTCAATTTATTTTGTTACATTAACAACTTGGATAAAAATATATTATCTAGTGAATATTAATGTTGATCTATTTTTAGCAGTCTTTTGATTTTCAAAGCTTTAGTCATATTAAGAAGGTGTATTAGTGTGGACTTTCCGACAATTCATACAAACTTTTGGGATGCAGTGATCGCAGTTCCATTTGTAATGTTGATTACTCAGCTGATAAAGGTTTTTTTGAAAATAAAGAAAAAATATGTACCAACCATAGCTCTTATTCTTGGTTTAATGATTTCAATTTTTATTAGCCATCGCCACCATTTTATTGCGGGGCTTTTTATGGGTTGGTTCTATGGATATGCTGCAATTGGTTCTTATGCTTCATTGAAAACAACTTTGTTAGCATTTAGAAAACAGAAATGAATGTAAAAAGTACAAAATCTGGGGTGTCTAAACTGTCAAAAACATATATAGAAAAAGCTTTGGATTTGCTATTTATCATTATTCAAATCATTTGTATAATAGCTTTATTTGAAATTAACAATTTCGACTATATGAGAATGGCTTCTGGTAATCTTTTCTTTTGGTTCATCTATATGATTTTGGAGAAAAAAGAACACTGGCGGATTCCACTTTACATTAGGATTATTACTTTATTATCAATAACTTTTAACGACTTCTTTGGAGAATATTTAAATCTGTATGAATCCTCTTTTATATATGACCGATTGCAACATATTTTCGGAACCTATGCATTAACACTTTGGATATTTTTTGTAATCCAGCAATTTATTCAAATTAAATTAACCAACAAAAGACTGACCATTTTATTTTTAATAAGTCTTTCATTAGCATTGGGAACAATTTATGAATTATTGAAGTTTATGGAAGATCAAGTTTTTAAACCGAAGATTAAAAATCAACCTAGCCTTTTAGATACGAACCTTGATCTAATATCCGACTTAATTGGGGGAATCTTTGCTGTGGTGCATTATCACATTTCTAAGCATTTAAAGACATTTCTATTTCCTTTTAAGCAAGGGTTTTCTACTAAATAACTTGATCCTTGCACAATTTACTTACTATCATAAAGAAGACCAAAAAGGCATGCATAAATTTGCACACCTTCTAATCCTATTTGATGGGGATTAATCTATTCTCTTAATAGCAAATTAGCGATGGTGGTATTCATTTTATCAGCATTTCAATTTTATCAATTTTCACCTGTCTACTCATCCAATTTCTTAACCAATTACTAATTATATCTTTTAGTTCAGAGTCCATGGGGTGTTTCAGCGACTTTTTATAATGGTTCATGATTTTGCTTATACTGTATTCAACATCTGTTCTACGAAGCAAATGAGTCATATCTTGAATAATATGTGTTTCACATTCACCTTGTACCAGTGTTTTAATCTTATCTAGGTCGCTGACCTTTACGTTAACATCCTTTGTACCTGTTATCGCCAGTACAGGACATGTGATTTTTTGTAACGGTTGAGATACGTCAAATTGTATATGCTCTCGATTCCATTTGGCGTTAATCTTTTTCCCTTTATATTTTATTACCGGCTCATCCGATGCAAGCAGCGCCTTCAATAAATCATCATTCATTTTTGTGATTTTTTTATCTACTTTTAATAAACGAAGTATCCAGCCTTGAAACCCTTTTACAGATTAACATCATTCATGATTGCCTCACGCTGCCATGTCATGGTTTCTGCTAGAGGTTCAGCGGTTCCTGCAAGAAGTATGATTCCGTCAACTGGAACTTTTTCATTCACAAATGGCACCAAAATACTACCTTCACTATGTCCTAGTAGTATCACATTCTCTCGGTCTATGTTTGGATGCTTTTTGGAAAATTCTACTACAGCCAGTGCGTCGTCAATTAAATCACGTACTCCCGTTTCATAAAAGTCCCCTTTACTCGCTCCTACTCCCCGTTTATCATAACGTATGCTCGCAAACCCTTCTGCAGCAACGACATCACTTAATTCCTTTAAAATATTCATTGGCATTCCTTTAGCATTTGAATCCCGATTTGTTGGACCACTTCCGTGAACCATCACAACTAAAGGGTATTTTTCATTGCTGCCTTCTGGGATCGTTAATGTTGCGGCTAATGGAAATTGTCCTGGTATCGTCACTTCAAACTCTTTACTCATCATTTTCATCGCCCTTATTCATTTATTTATTATACTTATATTGGAAAATTTTATTAACTACAGTTAGTACGTCTAAGCCAACAAAAAATTATTTTAGTTAGTTTTACAATTTACTAATAAAGGTGCCTGTCATTGTTTTGGCAGGCACTCGATGATTATTCTTAACTAGTTAATTGTTTCACTTTTGTTGGCTTGGTTTCCTTGGTTAATTTAATGATTTCTCCGATAATACTGATGGCGATTTCTCCCGTTGTTTCCGCACCTATCTCTAATCCAATGGGAGAATGTACCTGCTCGAGTTGATCTTCAGTGACACCTTCATTTTTTAATTTTTCAAATATCGTTATCGTTTTGCGCTTGCTGGCAACCATTCCAACATAGGCAATCGGAAATTGCAGGGCTGTTTTTAGGACAATATCGTCGCGATCTTTTGTCACTATGATTACATACGACTTTTCATTAAGGTTGGCAGCGAGCATGGCCACCCCAATATCCTCGTTGATAAAAAGGTCTGTCGCATTGGGAAAGCGTTCCTTGGTTGCATAACCAATGCGATCATCGACAATGCAATAAGGATACTCAAGGGAATCAGCAAGCCTTGATAACGCTTGTGCTAAATGACCGGCTCCAGCCAGAACGAGTTCAGGCCGGCTTGTATAGACTTCAATGAAAACCCTCAGCGTACCGCCGCAATTCATTTGAATTCCGTCTTTTGCATGTTTATTTAGTTTGTATTCAACGATTTTCGATTTACCTACTTGGATTGCTTTTACACTTTCTTGGATGATATAATGTTCTGCTAAGCCCCCGCCGACCGTACCTTCAATCGAACCATCACGATAGACAATCATTTTTCCAACATGCCTGGGAGTCGAGCCCTTTGATTCAATTATCATGGCTAGAGCAAAGGTTTCGTTTTGACGATTCAGCAAAGCAACTTTTTCCATTAGTAGCATGAATAGCTCCCCCCCTTTTTTTAAAATTAGCTGTGATAATAGGCCCGTTGATTTCCACTCCAGGCGCTTCGCTTTCCGCGGGCGTTGCGGAGAGCCTCCTCGCCGCTAAAGCGTCTGTGGGGTCTCACCTGCTCCGTACTCCCGCAGGAGTCTTCGCGCCTTCCGCTCCAATCAACTCAGTGTTCAAAACCAACTAATGTTTTTTAACTCAGCCAATACATTAATTGTTTAGATATTGTTTCATGCTTAGAAAATAACGTAAGAGGTTTAACGCAACTGTTTTTCTATATATAGCTGTTGAGCGCTGATCGTCAATGGGTTTAATGATTTTGTCGAAGGATGCCACCACCTGAGCGATGTCTGAATCTACTAATGGTACGGTCTTGGCCAGCAGCATCTTCTCAATATCTACGGAACGAACCATCGTCGGTCCGACTGCTCCGAAGACAAAGCGAACATCTTCGATTACATCTCCATTTAACCTGATGTATCCAGCAAACCCTACTTTGGCAATGGCATCTGCGTTGCGGTTGCCGACTTTTTCAAATACAACATGAGCCCCTTCTTCTAGGGCGGACGGCAAGATTATTTCGGCTAGGATTTCATTGGTCTCACGTTGAATCCTTCGCACACCTTGAATAAAATCGCTAATTGCAACGATGCGTTCGCCCTTTACAGACCGAAGCAAAAGTTTGGCGTTATATACATATAATAATGGCAGTGTGTCACCTGCCGGGGAAGCGTTGCAAACATTTCCTCCCAATGTCCCTCTGTTACGAATCGCAGGTGCCGCAATCGTTTTGATTGCCTTCTTTAAGACTAAAGGAATGAGCGGGTTTCCAAGTAATTCGCTATAGGTACAGCAGGCCCCGATATGGAGATCCTTTTGATTTTGATACACCCTTTTTAGTTCTAACAGATGATCTATAAAAACAATCGGTTTAGGGATTTTCGGAGGTACTCCCCTTCGACTTTTGTGCATAACCATGACATCGGTGCCTCCGGCAATGATCGCACAGTTTTCTTTATTCAATTGGCTTAAGGTTTGGTCTAACCGATTGAAACGATACGCGATTATTTTTTCTGCCATAAGCCGTCCCCTTTTTTCGCTGCGAGGTTTATCGCATCTACTATCATGTTGTAGCCCGTACATCGGCACAGATTTCCAGATATCCCCTCACGAATTTCTGTCTCTGAGGGATGTGGGTTCTGGGATAATAACGCAGCACTTGCCATGACCATCCCAGGAATACAGTAGCCGCATTGTACTCCTCCGGCAATGCTATAGCTTTCATCTAAAATCTTAAATTGTTCACTTTCCATGATTCCTTCTATCGTTACAATATCGGCTCCCTCCATAGAGCCAATTGGAATAAGACAGCTGTTTTGAAGGAGATTATTTACAAACACGCTGCAGGCTCCGCATTCTCCTTCTCCGCATCCTTCCTTCGTTCCAATTAACAGTCGATCATCTCTAATAAAATCTAGCAATCTTACTGTGGCAGGGGCATCTGTTTCTACTGTTTTTCCATTAAGGGTAAATTTAATCAACCATCTTCACCTTCTCTCACATAAAGACTTTCTATAATGACTTCCGGTGTAATCGGTATTTGCTGAAAAGGAGTTTGCAATGCATCCTCAATTGCCGCTTGGACTGCCGGAGCGCCGCCAATTAAAGTCAATTCACCTGCACCCTTTGCCCCGTAGGGACCATCCGCATAGGGATTATCAAATACTTTGCTTTGTATTGAAACAACATCCAATGATGTTGGTGGTCCATAATCGGTTATACTTTTTTGTTGGATTTTCCCTTCTTTTGATGTCATCTTTTCTAGATAACCGTACGCTAATCCTTGTGCTAAACCACCATCAATTTGTCCTTTCATCACCCGGTCATCAATGACCTTCCCTACTTCATAATTGGCGTATACCTTTTCGAGCTTTATGTTTCCTGTTAACGTATCCACTTCTACTTCAACGATATTCACTCCCCATGAATATGCCGGGTAGGCATCTCCCGTAAACGTTTTTTCATCCCAAGGAATCATTTCACGGTGAACATAGTTTTCCACTACTTCCTGTACCACCCCTGTTTGCCACTGAGCCTTAAGGTTTTTAGCAGCACGTTCAAGCAATTTTCCCACAATCATTGTCGTCCTGGAGGCTACTGTTGGTCCAGAGTCGGGAACCTCTTTGGTATCGGGATAAGGAAACAAAATTTCTTCGTACGGGAGGTCTAGTTCTTTGGCGACAATTTTACAAAGTGTCGTAAAAATGCCTTGTCCCATATCAGAATTTGATATTTTTAACGATACCTGATCATCTTTGGATTTGACTAACTTCACGGTTGCTTTAATATGATCTCGTTCACCACTGCCTGTAAATCCACAGCCGTGGAGGAACAGCGAAGTTCCTATGCCTTTTTTATAACGTTGATTTTGTTGATTGTAACGCTGAAACTCCCCTTTTTTCTTTTTGTATTCGGATGCGTTTAGCAAGTCCTCAATCATTTCTTCCATTAATATTGGGTCGCGGAAATTTCCTTTGGTGATGGTGGGGTCTCCTTGTTTGACGAGGTATTTTCGTTTATATTCAAGTGGGTCGATGTTTGATAGTTTACTAAGATGTCCAATATGACTTTCGATTCCAGCGTAGCTTTGTGGAGCTCCAAAGCCTCTGAAGGCACCGTTCGGAACGGTATTGGTTTTTAGACAAAAGCCTTTTGCATGAAAATGTGGAATTTTATAAACACCGGCACTGTTTATTAATGCGCGCTGGAGCACGACTGAGCTCAATCCCACATTCGCTCCGCCATCAAGAAAAATGTCCACACACATGCTCAAAATATTTCCGTCCTTATCAATCGCCGTTCGATAGTTGAATTTGGCCGGATGTCTCTTCGTCGTAACCACCATATCCTCAGAACGGTCGAACACAAGCATTACCGATTTTTTGACTGCATTTGCCGCAACGGCCACGTGACACGCCATCATCGATGGAAACTCTTCTTTGCCGCCAAAACCTCCGCCGGTAGGGCTTTGAACCACTCTGACATCATCGTCACCACATGCTAAAGCGCTTAGTAATGCATTTTTTATATAATAAAGACATTGCATCGATCCCTGGACGACAATTTCATCATCCTTATAGATGGCAAGCATTCCTTGTGGCTCAAGGTAGACATGCTCCTGATAACCCGTATCATATTCTTCTTCAATGATTTGATGGGCTTCCTCCTCAATTGCTGAAATGATTTCTAAGCTTTCCCCAAATTCATAGCTTGCCATATTTACACCGGGTGCTGATTTTTGGTTGATTGCTTCGTCCAATGTATAAATAGCCTGATGTTCTTCAAATTCAATTTTCACTTCATCTAACAAACTATAGAGGATATCCAGATCTTTTCCAACGAGCATGAGAATCGGCTCACCAATATAATTGACCCACTCATTGGCAAAAATGGGCTGATCTTCTTTGATAATTTTGACATAATTCGGTCCGGGAATATGCTCTGCACCAACTGCTTCATAGCCTTCCGGAAGGTCTGGTAATTGAATGGATTTGATTTTCCCATATGCAATCGGTGAGCGATACAAAACACCATAAACCATATTTTCCACTTTCACGTCACTTATATAAGGCAACTGACCCGATACCTTACCTTTATGGTCCTTTCTGGGCACTGAGGTGCTCATGTCTTTAAGATTCACATTCCAACAACACCCTTCGACTCATTTTTAAAAGAAACCTCTTCCTACAATTTTATAAACGGGAATGATGTTTTATGATTAATTTTCATATAAAAAGATCATGGGGACGGTTCTATTGGTCTACTTTTTGTTTGGATTGAACCAAGAGAACCGTCCCTGTGGAGTTTTGGAGTTGTAATCAATGGCTTTTTGGTAATCCTCCTGCGTATCAACATCTATGAGTACTCCCGGATCATCAACATTGATGTATTCCTTTTCGTAACCATTGAGGACCACACGCAAATTACTATCTGGATTGGTTTCGAGAATTTTCTGTTTTACTTGGATGGATAGTTTGATGGGATGACCACCTTTAAATTGAAAACTCGGAATCACTACATTCCCATTGTGCCCTGCTAGTAGCTGCAGCGTCTCTTTTTTTATAAGTGGACAATCTCCGGGTGTTATAAAGAAGTCTGGGGCATTTACTTCTGTGCACCCCTTTTGAATGGACGTAAACATTCCCTCGTTAAAGTTTTCATTGTAAACAAACTTTATCTGAAATGAATAGGCTTTTTTATTGTTGATTTTATTCATTTCCTCTTGAATGAGTTCCGCTTGATACCCTGCTACGACGATGACTCTGACGCATATTCCTTCAAATTTAGAAATCGTTTGCTCTAGCACAGACATTTTCCCCAGTGGCAAAGTCATTTTAAATGCATTTGCTCGGCTCGAATATCCGGCAGCTAAGACGATTGCTTCCATTTTTATCACCCTCAAAAGATCGTTTAATCTTAATCTCTATTAGTCTAATAAATGTTTATTCCAACACTATCATGATTATCAATTAACGATGGTAAATATTAAATGTTTGTTTACTTCTCCCCCTCAAAAAAAAGGAGCCTATCACTTAACAAGTCACTTGCTCCTTTTACCTCCTCTTTATTAGCTATCCATTCGATCGTTAGGAGATTTATTTATAATGAACTGAACGGATTTTGAGTTGCAAATCCGCTTCCGGTACCTGTTAATGCAGTGCCTTGCATAACACCTGTAAATTGTGCATTTTCCAAATAGGGATTCATTGCAGGGACAAAAGGGATCAGGTTATTTTCATCATTTTTAATAGAAATGCTGTCACCACCTGCAATTTGTCGAACTTTACTAGTTACATATTATCTGGTAAAACTTATTGTACGTTTAAAAGGTAGGAAGAACAAAATGATATTTTCCCTTCAATTAATCCTAGTAAACACCGGCAGCTCTTACTTATTTGGGTTACCTTGAGCTTTTTGCTATCATATAAATAGGAAGGAAGCAAGGAGGTTCGATGCATGAGTGACTTAAACTTACTATTTCGTAATAGAATAGGTATCCCACAAGATGAAGTAATCACATTTCAAAATTTAGATAAGGTTCTTGAAAAGACTGCGAAGGCCATTCCGTTTGAGAATTTATGTATTATTGAAAATAGAACGAAAGAAATTACAAAAGAGAATTTAAGGAGTAAATTATTTGAGCAAAATGAAGGCGGACTTTGTTATGAACTAAATGCAATTCTTTACCTTTTCTTATACGAAAATGGATTTAATCCAACTTTAATTCGTGGAGTAATTTATAATCCTATGAAGCAGCAGTGGAGTGAGACTGGAAATACTCATGTGGCTAACCTTATTACCCATAATGGGCAGGTCTATCTCGTGGATACTGGTTTTGGAGGGTTCTTACCATTAAAGCCTGTTCAGTTAAGCGGAGAGTCTGTTGTTTCTAGTAATGGAGAATTCAGAGTGGATCGTGTAGACAGTGAGCATGGGGATTATATGCTATACATGAAATTGAATCGGAAAGATGAAGACTGGAAGATCGGATACGCTTTTAATTCTAAAGAAGAGATTCAAAATATAACTGAATTAAATGAAGTTCAAAGAATTATCATTGAACACCCTGAATCTGCCTTTAATAAGAAGCCATTAATCACTAAATTAACAGACAAAGGGAACATAACTTTAACTGACACTTCTTTTACGGAATGGGTCGATAGTGCATTGAATAAGGAAATCATAAATGAGAAACGATTCAATGAAATTAGAAAAGAATATTTTTATCTTTAATGAAACAATAATAAAAGGTGCCTGTCACTAGTCGCATTCGACAAGTGACAGGCACCAATGAACTTAGTTCATGAATGTATTTCTCCTATAACCAAATTAGATACTTGCCATTGAATATTGAAGACTTTTCTCTTTTAATAAGATAACGATAAAAGTGGTTTTTCCTGCAGTGCTTTCTACCTTAATCGCTC
>NZ_NPDD01000121.1 GCF_002272245.1 Bacillus sp. 7884-1
AAAAATATGTGGAAGGTCCACACTTGATATTGACTGTCCATAATTACTGATCTCAATCTCAATCGTTTCCTCTTGTTCCATATCTAATATCTAAAAATTCCCCTTCTTTTCCATAACGGATGGCATTTTGAATTAGGTTTTCAAATACTCTGGCCAATTTATTACCATCACCCAGAATAATCGGATTTTCGGTGGTTGTGAATTGTCTTAATTGCATTCCAGCTTCCTGCAGTTGAATCCTATATTGAACAGCTAATTGATTTACCATTTCTTCTATATTAATGGGGTCTTTTACCATTAGGATTTCTTTGTTTTGTACATAGGTTTATTCAAATAAATCATTGATTAAATGATGTATTCTCTCAGCCTTCGATTGAACAATTTCGGTGTAATATCGTAGTTCAATCTCATCGCGATAATGATCATGATTGATAAGGTTTAAGTACCCAATTATAGAGGTGAGAAGTGACCTAAGGTCATGGGCAACATTCGTTACTAAATCATTCTTAATTTCCTTTGCCCTTCTTTCTTCCTTAATGGCCTTTTGGGCTTGAATGATAATAGCATTAATACTTTCCGATAGTTGCCCCAATTCGTTTTCATCTATTTTTATTACCTTTTTATCAAAATTAGCTTTTGCAATTAATTGAATTTCCTTTGACAGTTTATAAATTCTAAAGGCTGTGTATCGTTGTTTCTCATATTGATAAAATAGAAAAAGGTACGCACAAAATATAGAACAATAGAAAAAAATAATAAAAAACGGCCCAAAATAGGACAAGATTTCAATAATTTGCGAAAAAAATCGTGAGTGTTCATCATAATACTCTAAAGAAGGAATAATAATAAAAGCCGTAATTATGGTCATAAGTGCGGAAAGAAAAAGATATAGATAAATTTTCTTATTCGGAATAAATTTTACGACATCAAGGAAATTATTTATCAACTTTATAGCCAACCCCCCAGACTGTCTGAATAATCGATTCTCCAGGCAAAGCTGCTTCGATTTTATCTCGCAAGTTACTTATATGAACCATAACCGTTTTATTCGACCCTGCCCTAGGTTCATTCCATATCTTT
>NZ_NPDD01000122.1 GCF_002272245.1 Bacillus sp. 7884-1
TTGCTCTTCCGTTAGCCGTTACTTCATGACTATGTTTGTCAATTTCTAGTGAAGAAATTTGAATTCGATCATTGTCCACTGCCGGCTGCTGCCTTCTATAGAAGAAAGAATGGATATAGCTGTCTGTGTAGCATCTAACTCATTGTTGATTTCATTTTGTTTCTTTCCTTTTTGAATAATGCCTTCAATTAACTTAATTAATCCACTAAATCCTTCTTTGATTGAATCCTCGAAATCAATATTTGAATCATCCGCTTCTATTGCCGCATTCATTAAAGGACACCCACCTACTACAATATTGTCATGAAGCAAAGAACTGAAAACATCAATAAAAGCATCAAATTGTTCGGATGCAGTATCTTTTGATCTTATTACTCCTATATACTTATCTTTTAAGGTATTTAATGAATGAGAAAATGAAGCTCTTGCCAAGGCGTCCTTGTTGTCGAAATGATTATAAATTCCTCCCTTTTTAAGACCAGTGGCGGTCATAATTTCAGCAATTGAGGTCGATTTATAGCCATTTTTATTGAATAATGAAGATGATTGTTCAATAATATAATTTTTGGTCCTTTCGCCTTTATTCATGTTCTTTCTACCTCCTCAAAAAAGGACAGTCGGTCTTTTTTTCACATCATAATATCTGTTACTAATTCTGTCAAATTCCAGAAATTATTTCGGGTATGGTGTATGAATAAAAACTCTCAAGTCGTTTTCTAGTATTGTTTATTTATCAAAAAAGCAGTCAAATATAGAATTTTGACTGCTTTTTTTGTATAGCTTATTATTTTTGTTTCAACACTTGCAGCATTGCAGCCACAACACCATTATGGTTGGATAAATCCGCCGCAGTCGTAAGAATCAACTTTCCGAAATTATCAGCTTTTTTGAAGTTCTCTGGTACAGATTCATCCAGCCTGTCTTTCAACGTATTGTAAAGATGTTTATGTTGTTCTTTAATCAGAGCGATCATGGTATCCCAATTAGGCAGTAAAAATGCCATTAGAAGCGCTTTAAATTTACTACTGTCAAAATGGATTGCGGTGTTGTTTAACTTGACAGCGCATGCGAACCTGCCGGAGAAGCTAGGCAGAACCTTCTGCTCTTAATCCCCGGCAAGCCTGCCATGAGCACATTACTTCTTCTTATCGGCAAGCTGCTGGCGATACTCCAACACAGGCAGTCCGCCCCAACCCCAACTCTCGGTATCAACCTCTTCGATAACTACGAAGGTAGCTTCTAAGGGTTTGTTTAGCACATTGAGCAGTAGCTCGCTGGCCCCTTTAATGAGTGCAGCTTTTTCTTCCGCCGTAATAGACTGACGATCTGGTGTTGTGCCCTCACGGGTCACTTGAATCGTAACGATTGGCATGAATATTCTCCCCCATTCTGTTTGGATATGTTTTGTTGTGCTGCAACATGTGCTTAGTGACCAGCATTCTGTCCACCATCAACATGAAGGATCTCACCAGTAACGAAGTTGGCTGAATCTAGATATAAAACTGCTTCGACAATTTCATGCGCCTCACCCATGCGTCCCATAGGATGCAGTTTAGCTAAAGCATCGTGTGTTTCAACAGGGTGCATAGGTGTTTTAATTACCCCTGGTGAGACTGCATTCACACGAATACCTCTTGAAGCATACTCAATTGCTAACGATTTTGTTGCAGCTTTCAGACCGCCCTTCGTCAATGAGGCGAGTACGGAAGGAACGTTAACTGACGGTTGGTCTACCAGACTCGTCGTGATGTTAAGGATGTGTCCCTTTCCTTGTTTCAGCATCTCAGCCACCGCGCGTTGGGTAACGTGGAAGAAGCCGACGACATTCGTGGATAAATATGTTGTAAAGTCCTCTTTTGTATACTCCGTAAATGGTTTAGACATAAAGATTCCGGCATTATTTATTAGAGTGTCGATGCGTCCATAGTGAGCTAAACCTTCGTCGATTAGACGCTGCGCAATCTTAGGATCTGCAATATCACCAGCAACAAAACGAACTTGTTTTCCTGTAGGATCGATTTCTTTTACAGCCTCAGCTAATGCTTGTTCATTACGTCCATTGAGAACCACATTCGCTCCTCGATTCACCATCTCAATCGCTATAGCTTTCCCAAGACCGCTGCTTCCGCCAGTTATTATTACTACTTTTCCTTGAATACCCATGTGTTATTCCTCCTTGTATTCCATAATCTATAGAAAATAAATTAGGCGTAATGAATCGCCTACATGTATGATCTTATTATGTGATAGCTACTATTATTGTCCTAAACCGTTTTCACTGCTTTAGCAACCGATACGGTGCGTTTTGCTTGATGTTCAACAGCAGCGCGCACATCTTCTTTCATCGCTCCATTTTGATCCACTGTTACACTTGTACCGTATGGATTCCCTCCGGCAACAAATACCGATGGATCGGTAAATCCGGGAGCTGCCACAATCGCACCCCAGTGGTACATAGATGTGTACAGCTGAAGTATCGTTTGTTCCTGTCCAGCATTCGGATTTTGAGCGGAAGTCATGGCACTCACGACTTTATTCACCGTTTTGCCTTGGGCCCAAAGACCACCTGTCGTATCGATGAACTGTTTCATTTGAGCTGGAAGATTACCGTATCGAGTGGGCATACTAAAGATGATCGCATCCGCCCATTCCAAGTCCTCCAAAGATACGGTAGGGATATGTTTGGTTGCTTCTAGATGAGCTTTCCAAGTTTGACTGCCATCAATAACAGATTCTGGCGCAGTTTCTGGTACCTTTAGAATTTTTACATCTGCCCCAGCTTGAAGACCGCCTTCCGCTGCCCATTGAGCCAATTGAAAGTTAGTTCCGTTAGAACTGTAATAGATGACTGCTAAATTTACTTTTGATGCTGACATTTGTGTCGTCCCCTTTTTAAATAGTTTTTGAAATATGCTCATGTATATCGCTCCAAACATTTTTAGTCATTGCGGCTTACATTTTTTCAAACAAGGTATTGCAGTCGTTAGTAATCCCGTTTGCTCTTGCTATTTGCATAAATGCATCCACATCTCCGATGTTAATATCCTCTTCGAAATAAGAAGTATAGATTTTCTCTATTAATCACTCTTTCTTGTCCTCTAGAGCTATAGTAATTAATTGATGGGATAAAGACGTATTGGGTATATATTTTACTATCTCCATATTAAATTTAAGTCCATAATGAGCATCGATTCGTAATACTGCCTCATTCTTGCTTTGAATTGAGGAACCCCGCCTAATCGGCCAATCATGACCTGCCGATAATCTTCACCTTTAAGACGAATACCATAGCGGTTAACAAGCTCTTTGTTACCATACGAAACTTGAGGCAACTATTATCCATATAAACATCAATCATCAAGTCTTCATTAACCATTCACCACTGGCTTTACAGTTTTAATATGATGAATGTAATCAATTCTACTTTGTGCCAATCGCTCATCGGAAAGGTTAGAAGCATCGTTCAGCGTAAAGTGAGGCAGATAAGAAGCACTGATAAAATGAGCAGTCACTTCAATCGGACGCAATATTTCTTCCAATGTAAAACGATTGGACCCAGTTGCTTGATACGATTCTTCAGAACCATATGTCGAGACTGCTACGCCAATTTCCTTACCTGCTGTTTTACTGCCATCTGGCCCATAAGCCCAACCGTATTGTAATACGGAATCGAACCATTTTTTTAGTAATGCAGGCGTGCTGTACCAAAAGAATGGAAATTGGAAAATAATCCGATCATGTGCCTCAACCATCTGCTGCTCTTTAGAAACATCGATATTTTCATCTGGGTAAGCCTTATATAACTCATGAATTGTAACATCACTTTGCTTTTGCAATTCCTCCATCCATCCTTTATTCACGCGGGATTCTTCGATGTTCGGGTGAGTCACAATTACTAATGTTTTCATTTTGATTTGCTCCATTTCATAGTTGTTTTTTAAATTTTTTTCTAATTTAAGGACAGGTTTCCAGCATGATTTCATTTATTCTCGAAAAATGATACGTTTTTCATAAATATACTTTCTTGTTTGTTCACTAATGGTCCATCAAGTTCTGTAATTCTTTTTAATTCAATCCATTCAGGATCGTTGCGGAAACGATCATAGTTGAGGTTACGCATTTCCATATTGGCATGCTCGACAACATAATAAAGACGGTTATTTGCCTCATCAATGTCTTCCCAAAATAGCGTCACTTTCATATCATGCTTCATAAATAAGTCGATAACATAATCTTTGAACCTGTCTTGTATTGCCCGCATCTTGCCAGGTTTCACATCATATACTCGCAGTTCATACAACATCACTTCACCTCATCTATTTTGTAAAATGTTTCGTCACTATTTTTGACCTATTAGTAGGTAGATTTTATTTTTGAAAAAATATCCGCCTTCTTTTTAGGTTAAAGTGGATATTAATGCTTCAGCAATCCTGTCAAACATGCTCAAATCCCGAGAACTTCTTGCAATTAATTGCGCACCTGATCACTCCCTTCTAAATATTTCTTTTTCCAACTAAAGGCTTTTATCTACCTACTAAAAGGTAGATTTATATTCAAAAAAATATCCGCCTTCTTTTTTAAGTTAAAGCGGATATTAATCTTTCAGCAATCAAATCAAATCTATTTAAATCCCGAAAGCTTCTTGCTAGTAATTGCGCACCTTGAAGCGAAGCAAGGAATTGATGGGCTTGCACATCCGCGGCACCTTCAAAGTTTAGATGCCCTTCACGCCGCCCCTGATCCAACACACGTTCCAACCATTCTAAATTGGCGGTGAATAACTGAGCTATCCCTTCTCGTGTTTGACCTGATAAAGTAGCCAGGTCAGTTGAAAGCATGACCCCCATGCAAGTACAATAATTTTGAACAGGGCCACCGTAAAGCATAATGAATTTGCGCAGTTTTTCCAAATTGTTCTGTGTCTCAGTATCGATTTGAGCGATTGCAGAAATAAAATTTTTGTGATACCGTGCAATCAGCGCTTCTCCCAGATCCTCCTTATTCGGGAAATAGTAATGAATACTTGCAGTACGTATCCCAACTTTTTTTGCAATGTGTGCATAGCTGAATCCGTTAAACCCAAACTCCTGCACGATCGACTGAGCAGTATCCAAAATAGTTTCTGCTGTATTCTTATTTTTGTTCATGATGTCATTCTATCTTCTAATAGATAGTTTGTCAACATAGGTATTCACTCCCGCTCGTCCACTACAGAAGTAACCCCTGCTTCTTAATGCCGAACAGCAGTGACATCAATGGCTTTTTCCAAATGCAGGTCGCACTGCTCCACAAATTGTCGACCGAATCTCGTTGAAGTTCCTGTTATAAACCATACTTTACTCATAATTCTTCCCCCTATTTTTTAAAAAAACTTTCAAAGACATTGTAAACAGCTTCTTTCATTCACTAAAATCCAAAAGCTTATACCAGAATCTCTCCCAAACCATCAAAGTTTCATAGAAAGTTTGTATTCATTCGTTATTTGTATTAGATTGTTACTGGGCTGTTCCTTTAGAATAGTTACGATTAAATTTCACAGAATAAATCAACACATAGATAACGATAAGTGAGGCAAACAAATTTAGCACAATCAACGAAAAGTTCAAATTAAAAAATTGAGTCAATACTCCAACACCAACCACCGGAACAATAAATCCGGAGTAGGCGCATAAATAAAATGCCGAAATTACTCGCGGACGTTCTTCCGGCTTCGGCAACTGGCTGGCAAACCTTAAAGTAACTTGAAACGTCCATCCGGCGCCAATTCCTTGAATACATATGCCGGCCCAGAGCAAAAATAAACTCGCTGTTTGACCAGAAAAAACAACAACCCACGATCCAATGATAAGAAACAGGATTCCTATACGCATCCGTGTAACGGGATTACGCGGCCAAGGAAAGAACTGCATCAAGGCCCCCCCGCCTAGAAGCACCAGAATTAACAACCCGGGAATAGAGAGATTGTCGGTGTGAATAACGTTCTTGGCGAAAGAAGGAATAAGAGAAAATACAATTCCGCCTAACGTGAAAAGAGTAAAGATCGGAAGTCCGATAAAAGACCAAAAATGGGAACGAATATTGTCGGGAACACCGAGCGAAATCTTAGTTTTTGCCGGTTTCTGAGCTTGGGAATCTTCGTGCTTCGGTAACATTTCCAGAAATATTAAGGAACTCAATAACATGACGAGCAGAAACCAATATGGCAAACGAAGTGGCTGAAAATGCAAATATTGCACGATTAAACCTGAAATGGCTGGGCCCAGGCCAAAACCAATGTTTACCGTTACTCCTGATAGCTTGACTGCCGTACTCACTTTATCATGAGAGGTTTGTTTTAATAAAAAAGCGCTGGCAGCACCTGTAAAAGCGCCATAAGCGATGCCTTCCAAAATCCTGGCCGCATAGAGCATCCAGACGTTGAAACTCCCTAGAAAGAGCAACGTCGACACGATAGAAATCCATATACTGAAGCGAAGAACCCTTTTCAATCCCCAGGCGTTCCCTCTGGCTCCCACGACAAACAATGTCGGCAGCAGGATAGCGGCATAAACGGCAAACAAAATGGTGATTTCCAGACTGCTCAGCCGATAATACTCACTGTACAAAGGAAATAACGATGAAATAAAGGTAGCTCCACACGACATCATAAGAACAACCCAAAGCATTCTTTTCATTACGATTCCTACTTTCACGAATTTTTCAAATCTCATTAAATAATATTAATATAAACAATTAGGTATAAATAACTCTCCTAAAAAAAGAGACCGAACAGTCTCTTTTTGCTCAAAAAAAAGAATAAAAAATAGAATTAGAAAAGAATAGCATTTACCTGCATGATAACCATGTCTAAATATCGTTTATCCTTATACAATCTGCTGAGTGCCAATGCACCTTCCAGAGAAGAAAGAATTAACACCGCCATTTGTTCAGAATCAACATGTTTATCAATTTCATTTTGACTCTTTCCTAACTCAATAATGCCTTTGATAATATTTATTAAGCCAGCAAAGCCTTCTTTAATGGAATCTTCGATCAAAATATTTGAATCATCAGCTTCAATGGCAGCATTCATTAAAGGGCATCCACCTACTATGATTTCATTGTTCCACAACGTTATAACCATAGCAGTAAAAGCCTGAAATTGCTCGCTTGAGGTCTCCTTGGAGTTAATCGCTTGTAAATAATTTTCCTTTAGTGTCATTAACGAGTAGGAAAACGAAGCTTTGGCTAAATCATCCTTACTATCAAAGTGGTAAAAGATCCCTCCCTTTTTCAATCCGGTGGCCTTCATTATTTCAGCGATAGAAGTGGATTTATAGCCAATTGTGTTGAATAAAGACGAAGATTGCTCAATAATAAATTTTTTCGTTCGTTCCCCTTTATTCACCTTTCAACCCTCCTTTTATAAAAAAGACCAATTGTTCTTTTTTATTTAACACCATTAGTACCACTTATGTCAAGTATTGAACATGATAATAAGACGATTGCACTAATAAAGATAAGGTGCATTCTATTCGGATCATTAATATCCTGTGCCGCCAATGTTCTAGTGAATCCAGTATAGACAGAGTTCACACGGATGCCATCCACGCCGAGTTCTAACGCGGCTACTTTTGTCATGCCTCTCACAGCGTATTTTGACGAAACATATGCTATCTTCTTGGGTCTCCCTACAATGCCCGTAGTAGAAGAAATGTTAATGATAGATCCTCCACCCGCTTTTTTCATCGAAGCAACAACCGTCTTTATTCCAAGGAAGACAGAAAGTGTCCACTTTTAAGACTAAACCCAAAAATGATCTGAATTAGATGATTTCCTCACAAAAACAACCTAAATTGAATTGGAAAACCACAAGGAAGACCAAATATAATGATCATCACTAAAATAAACTCCATGTGTTTCTCAAGATGTGCTGTAGATCTTGTAAAACAAGCTCATCAATTTTGCCCCTATTCAAAAGTATTAAAAGGAGGCAATTTAATGTGAAATGTGAAATATGAAATGAAAAGTATCAGTCGAATATTTACATCCTTCATA
>NZ_NPDD01000123.1 GCF_002272245.1 Bacillus sp. 7884-1
GAAAATATGTGGAAGGTCCACACTTGGTATTGGCTGACCGTAATTACTGATAACAATTTCTATCGTTTCCTCTAGTTCAACTATTCTAATATCTAAATATTTCCCTTCTTTTCCATATCGGATGGCATTTTGAATCAGGTTTTCAAATACTCTGGCGAGTTTATTACCATCACCCATAATAATCGGATTTTTGGTGGTTGTGAATTGTCTTAATTGCATTCCAGCTTCTTGCAGCTGAATCCTATTTTGAACAGCTAATTGGTTTACCATTTCTTCAATATTAATTGGGTCTTTTATCATCAGGATTTCTTTGTTTTGAACATACATATATTCAAATAAATCATTAATTAAATGATGTAATCTCTCAGCCTTTGATTGAACAATCTGGGTGTAATACCGTAGTTCGATCTCATCCCGATAATGATCATTATTGATAAGGTTTAAGTACCCAATAATAGAGGTGAGAGGTGACCTAAGGTCATGGGCAACATTCGTTACTAAATCATTTTTAATTTGTATTGCCCTTCTTTCTTCCTCAATCGCCTTTTGGGCTTGAATGATAATAGCGTTAATACTTTCAGCTAGTAGTCCTAATTCGTTTTCATCTATTTCTAATACCTTTTTATCAAAATTAGCTTTTACAATTAACTGAACTTCCTCTGACAGCTTATTAATTCTAAATGCTGTGTATCGTTGTTTCTCATATTGATAAAATAGAAAAAGGTAAGCACAAAAAATAAAACAATAGAAAAAAATAATGATTAATGGCCCAAAATAGGACAAAATTCTAAAAATCTGCGAAAAAAATCTTGAGTGCTCATCGTAATACTCTAAAGAAGGAATAACAAAAAAAGCTGTAATCATTGTCATTAATGCGGAAAGAAAGAGATAAAAATAAATTTTCTTATTAGGAATAAACTTTACGACATCAAGGAAATTATTTTTCAACTTTATAGCCAACCCCCCAGACTGTCTGAATAATCGATTCTCCAGGCAAAGCTGCTTCGATTTTTTCTCGTAAGTTGCTTATATGAACCATAACCGTTTTATTAGACCCTGCTCCAGGCTCATTCCATATCTTC
>NZ_NPDD01000124.1 GCF_002272245.1 Bacillus sp. 7884-1
TTTCTCTTCCGTTTGCAGTTACTTCATGACTATGTTTGTCAATTTCTAGTGAAGAAATTTGAATTCGGTCATTCTCCACTGCAGGCTGCTGGTAACTGGCTCTTCTGAGTAATGCTTTCACTCTTGCCGTTAATTCCAACGGGTTGAAAGGCTTACTCATATAATCATCGGCACCTGACATTAATCCAATAATTTTATCCATATCTTGTACTTTTGCGCTCACCATCAGAATAGGCACTTGATTCCCTTTGCGAACTTGTTTACAAAATTCTAAACCATCCATTTTTGGCATCATAACATCTAAAACAATGAGATCCACTTGATTCTTTTCCAAAAAATTAAGTGCTTGAACTCCATCTTGTGCTTTATTGATGGTATAGCCTTCATTATGAAGGTAAACTTCAATCAACTCCGCAATTTCTTTATCATCATCGACAACAAGTATTGACTTACTCAAAATACCCCCCCTAAACCAAGTGCGGATTCAAGCATAAATCCCCTGGATAGGGGATTTATGCAGATTTTGCTAATGAAAATTTAGAAACCAAAACCTTGAATGGTTTTATTTTTACCAATTTCTTTATTATTAAAAATCCAACTGCAGCCCCAAGCGTATTTGCAATAATGTCATTAATATCTGCGATTCTGCCGCTTCCCAATGTGACTTCGATTATTAACTGTAATACTTCAATTGATAAACTTAGGAAGTAACCGTACTTTGCTGCTTTTTTTGCTGAATCCACCTTACCATTTAGTAACGGTAAATACATACCAAAAGGTATCAACATAATTACGTTTAATACAAAACTTGGAATGTCAATTGTTAAGATAGGAATAAAATTAATTTCTTGTAAAATCTCTTGCAACAATGGTTGCGTCGATTTATATTCTCCTAAATAAACCTCTATCGGAAAGAATACTAAATGAATCACTGCTAAAAGGTATATAGCAAGTGTTATTAATAGAAAATATTGTCCCGCTCGATAGTTCTTTTTTCTAGTCCCAATGAAAAGAGATAGTAAAAAGAGAATGAATGCTGGAAGCAAAATATACCATGAATCTATTGTAATCATCTTATTTCTCCTCCAAATTTTAAAAGTAGTTGGTGACGCTGTTCTTTTCGCTTAAGCGTTGACTTTATTATAGCTGCTATTTTTAAAGTTTTTCTAAAGAGAGAGTAAGGGTTCTCTAAATTTTAAGAATCATATTCACTTCATTATTAATAGTAGTTTCCCATTTAAAACTTTCCCTATTCTTAAATCTATAAATCTTTAAACTTTCCATCTAAAATGACATTACATCCTGTGAACAGGATGGTTCAACATGCATGACAGCTAACGGTCCCGGCTCAACAATGACTGTTAGTAAAAGCAGGATGCTCCCTGTTGCAATAATATCCTTGTTATCTGTAAAAATACTAAGTTACGTATTTCAAGAACGAACCTTCTCAAAGTTGTCTAATCTCTACCTCTGTCTTTTGTCGTCTTCTCACGACTCTATAGTCAAGTCAGTCGGATGTGAATTTAGTCATATTTAAAGTAAAACGATCTTCTATGAAATTAACAGTGAACCGATGGAACTTGCAGGGACTACCAATAGTTTCATTAGACGAGGAATGTATGCTTTACCTCAAAAGAAAATCCTAAATCTCCCTTTAATCGTATAAGTGTATAGTGATAAGTCAATACTTGGAACAAACAATGTAAGTTAAGGAGAAAGTGGGTAAAAATGCAGACAACAGAAAAAATCACGGGAACTCAGCTCGGCTTATTACTTTTTACTTTTATCGTTTCCACCATCATCTTAACCATTCCAGGATGGATGGTGATGTTTGCAAAACAGAATGCTTGGATATCCCTGGTTCCTTCTACTACAACAGGTTTATTAACTCTGTGGGCGTTGACTACACTCGCCAATCGTTATCCGGGTTTGTCGATTGTACAATACAGTTCAAAAATCATCGGAAAATGGTTAGGAAAATGTTTGGGGTTTTATTTCATTTATTTTTGGTTTACGTCTATTTCGGTTATGACCATACAGCATACCTTTTTTATTAAAACGCTTCTATTACCAAAAAGCCCAGCCATAGTAGGAAGTCTGACGTTAATGATCCTATGCGGTCTAGCCGTTTTTATGGGAATTGAGGTCATTGGAAGATGTAATGAGTTTATTACACCATTGATCTTGGTTTCTTTGATTCCGATCTTGATTCTGGCGATAGGGGAAGCAGATCCCGTCCAACTAAAGCCATTTTTAGGTGAGGGAATACTGCCGGTATTGCAAGGAGCTGTCATTCCAGCAGGAGCATTCATGAATCAAGTGTTTATATTGGGATGGCTCCTTCCTTATTTAAATCAGCCGAAAAAGGCACGAAAGGTCTCTCTGATTGCGTTTTTAGGCATTTCCATTATTGTATTTATCATTGTATTACTTTCGATTATGATCCTCGGTCCATTAACGGGTAAACTGACCTATTCCGTTTTAAGTGTCATGCAATATATTGGTATTGAAGGTTCATTAGAACGTCTGGAGGCCATCGCTGTTGCGATGTGGGTGTTGGGGAATTTTGTGAAGGTTTCGGTAACGTTGTTTATATTGTGTCTTAGTATAAGCCAGCTTTTCAACATCCGAAATTATCGTGATATCGTAGCTCCGATAGCACTTTTGTCCATCATTGGATCGGTTTTTGTTTTCAAAAATGGCGCAGAGCTTCAAGCTTTTCTTGCTTTCGTTTACCCGATCTCTGGTTTTATCACACAAAGCCTCATTCCGTTGTCACTTCTTCTAATAGACACAATAAAAAGAAAAGCGGTCCATTCACTGCATTAAAAGCATTTTTCCAATGGGTTCAAAAATAATTTTGTAAGGGACAACCGGGCTCGGTATGTCAACCCCGGCAATTAATAAGGAACCGATAATGGATGATACACCCATTAAAAAACCGTATACTGCTGCTTCTTTGTTTTTTTGCTTACTCCGCAAGGATTGTATTCTAACAAAAGACCATACAACTAATAAAAGTACATATCCCGCTATTTGTACGATCATTTTTTGATCTCCTTTTCTTTCAATTGTAGAGGAGCACCTGACATCCCAGTTCCACTTACATTTAGCTTAACATCAACCGAAACGTCTACGTCTGGAAACTTATGATCCCATTGTTCTTCCAACGCTTTCCATTGTTTCGGCTTATCACGGTACATTTCTTGGCCGAAACCCACACTATCTACTTTGTACTGCTTCTGGACTTTGGATACCACATCAATGACTTGTTTCTTGATTGATTTCTCGAATGCTTTCCGTACAAGTTTAAGATTCTCCGGGTGACTGACATCCAGCGGGGAATTATTTTCCCAGAGAGTTCCTTCCCCTTGCAGCTTAATCTTGAATTTGATCTTATCACCACTTATCTCCGAGGTAATTTTTCGGTTTGCATTGACCAGAATCATCCCCACTGTTCCATCATCTTCTGGTAATCTGGCGTTGATTATGCCATACTTCATTCTATCTGTAACCCAAAGGAATCCATTTGTTTCATTCTCGTTTAGAAAACCAACTAAATTTAAATCCTTAAAAATGGCTGAACCGCTCAGCTTAAAAAGTTTGCTTTCTTTTCCTCCTTCTGATAAAGCGTCACGCTCTATGACTCCTAAAACGGGACTAATACCTTCACTTGATGACGCTAAAAAAAAGTCTCGCAACGTAACCGATAATCCGCTTCCTAAACCTTCCATTTCCTTAACTGCTTCGCTAGGCACTTGTTCGAAGGGGTATTTAATGTTCAGAAGTTCCCGCCCTTCTCCTCCCTTAACAACCATGATATAGGTTTTTAACCGCTGACGCGGATCGTGGGTGTAAACATCGAGAATATCTTGAATCCCATGTTTGGCTAACGATTCACCTATATAAATAACGCTTCGATGTGAGGTAAATAACGTACGGGAAGTTTTTTTCTGAAGCTTTTGAAACGCTTCACTGATATCCCTTCCAGTAGCAGATGTGACGAAAAACTTATCTTGTCCTCCACTCCCTAGTCCCGCCTGAGCGGTGGAGGGGATTGCAATCTGATGCGATAATATATATTTCCCATCATCCGTTAAGTCAAATGCCGTACCCGAAATAAACGCAAGATCATTGATCTCCTTACGATCCCAACAACCGCTTGTGGTCAATACTGTGAATAGTAAGCCGATGTATAGGAATGGTTTCATTATGATGTTCCTTCTCCTTTCTTGACACCCAGACAAGTCCTAATCGTTCTCGGATGACTGCTTCCCTTGGCTTGGACTTGGCTTTTGACCTGCCGGTTCACGGACCAGGTTGTTAAATCCTGTTGCCTGTGGACGACGGGTTTTAGCCCATATAGGTGCCCGGATGATTACATCCTTCAAATTCGTAATTGTAACCGGGGCTAATGGAGTAAAATAAGGCACTCCGAACGAACGAAGGGATGTGACATGTAACAAGATGCCCAGAAACCCAAGTACAATGCCATAAAGTCCAAGCGTACCCGCCAAGAATAGTATCGGAAAGCGCAGTAAACGGATTCCGTTTGCAAAACTATATCGTGGAATCGTAAACCCTGCAATCCCAGTGATTGATACGATAATGACGACCGGTGCGGATATAATTCCTGCCTGCACAGCCGCTTGTCCTATCACCAATGCCCCTACAATGCTTATCGCTTGACCTATTTGTTTGGGTAAACGAATCCCTGCTTCCCGCAAGGCCTCAAATATGATTTCCATTAAAAAGGCTTCGAGCAGGGCCGGGAAAGGAACCGCCTCCCTCGACGAGGCAATACTCAGAACGAGATTAGTCGGAATCATTTCCTGATGGAAGGTCGTCACGGCAACATATAGAGGAGGCGCAAATATTGCGATGATTATGAAAAGGAAGCGAATCCACCGCACAAAAGTTCCGATGGTCCAGTGCATATAGTAATCCTCGCTTGCCTGCATTCCGGTCCAAAATGTCATGGGAACAATTAATACAAATGGGGTGTTATCGACAAGAATGGCTACTTTCCCATCCAACAGCTCTGCAACTACAACATCAGGACGTTCGGTACTTTGTACAAGTGGAAAAGGGGAGAAAGGAGAATCCTCAATAAATTCTTCAATGTAGCCTGAATCGAGGATCCCGTCAATTTGAATCCGGGTGACCCTTTTTCGAACTTCCTCAACTACAGATTCGGAAACAATACCATCGATATAAGTAAGGACTACTTCAGTTTGAGAAAGCTCCCCAAGCTTAAAGGATTCCATTTTTAGCCGGGATGTTTTAAGTCTTCTGCGTATTAGATTCATATTTGTTGAAATATTCTCGATAAATCCATCCCTGGGACCGCGAATAACCGGTTCGGAAGAAGGCTCTTCAGGAGTTCGCTGTGCTTTACTATTGTTAACCTTGACCATCATCGCATTGCTGTCCCCGATAGTAAAAACGACAGCATGGCCATTCAACACATGACTAACAATGTCAGTTACTTTGGATGAAATGAGTGTCGTCCCTACGGAGATAAACTGATCATCCAGAGCTTCTGCTTTATCATTTTCCAAATCCTCTTGTTGTATACGTTTAGATATCAATGGTTTCAAAATATGTTCGTCAATCATCATTTCATCAACCAGAGTTGCAAGGTATATGACAATCCAATGATTTTCGCCAGCCAGCCGAACTTTACGGAATACGATATCGGAACTGTTTTGGAATATATTTTTAAAAATCAATTCATTTTGTTCTAAATCCGAGGTTAACCTGGAGTTCTCCTCATCTTCAGAATGATAATCCTCTGATATGTTTGGAGGTTTAATGCGCACCCATTTCCTAAACCCTTTCATTGAACAGACCCCCTAAAGAAAACACTAATACCTATATATCTTTTCCTATTTTTTCAATAATATTATTAAGCTAGGGATAGTCCCTGGACAGAATGGATGTAGTATTTCTGGGGACATAATGCTGTTAATATTATAAAAAAACAACCAATAAAGTATCGTTGTAATGAGCTAACGTTTTTTCAAGCTGTTCACAGGAAGCTAAGTCCAGTTGGTTCGTTGGTTCATCTAGGATAAACACATCCTTGTCTTCTAGAATATATTTCATTAACTTACACTTTAAGCGTTCACCCATGCTCATATTCATAATTGGTTCTGATGTCCCCATAAAATAATAGCTTACGATTTCAGCTTCAACCTATTTTTCATCAGACGTTGGTCCCAAGCGATTAAGGGATAGTCGAAAAAATTGTATGAAAAAATTAAGTACCATGATAATCAGGCATTTCTCTTCTTTTTGTACAGACTTTGAAGGGAAAATGATAAAAAACTTTTGTACCATTCTACGATACAAAAAAGGAGATCTGGTAGATCCTCTCACCTTTTCTTCCTCTCTTTTATTCCTCTTCAAGCCCTTTCTGGCTTTGTTTCCAGGCTCTTTTCACACTTTTTACGGAAAGAAAAAAAGACCGAAGGTACTCTGATTTTACTCAGATTCTCCTCAGTCTTCATACTCTATTTTTTTATATCCCACATTAGTTTTTTATTAGGAACGCTATTTTTTATGGGGACAATTTTGTTCGTTAAAAATAAAGTTCTAGTCTTGAGTTGTTGATTCTACGTAGTTCTTATATAAATCACCAGACTTGGGAAAATCAGTTTTAGATTGACCCAATAAATGAAACAGCGGCGATCTAGACCTAAAAAATAAAGTCTTAGACTGCCGCTGGTTTAATTCGACTAACGTTTCCCGTTTAGCTAATATATAACTTTCACTCCGCCTATAGGACAACGGCCTTCCTGAGGTGCTACATCAAATTGCTTGGAAATTCCTACAGACAGGATAGTTCGAGCACGTATATACCTCGCCCTTGGTGCTCTTCCTTTTAATCATGGTACCGCTACACAAACGCCACATATATAATCTTTTTTTGACGAAAGCGCTGCGGTTTGTTTGGAAGACCCTTTGATGGCGTCGCTGGGTACTTGTTATTCTATGGGCATGTACGGTTACTCCTAGACATCTCAAGAAATTTTTCAATTTATTGGGCAAGTTGCGCTTCGTGTCACGGTTGCTGGTTCTACCCCTTTTCGGGGGGATGTGCAAAAACCCCCAAATTGAAATGATTCAGGAGGTGCTCCTTAATGAACTTTTTCGGAGGTTGGGCAATAATAGCCGAGTCGTGATCGCCACGCGTTCGGGACCGACATCCAGCACAGATATGCAGTCTGGCGCGGTGAATGGCGCAAACGTGATGTGCTCACGATGCGGATCGATCGTGACCGTTTGTTCCGAATACACCTCCGGCCAGCCCCTGGCGGCCCGCCGATGACATTTGAGCAGTGGTCTTGGTGGCTTTAGCCCAGTTCTGCAATCCGCCTTGTTCGTCGAGAACTGCCGTCAGTAATTTGTCCTTTGTCTTCCTCCAATCTCGGATTCAAATCGATGTTGGTGTGCGACGTGGGACGTCACCTGTGAGCGTATTCCACCTGACTCCGATTTGCGTAGTGACTTGAATGCGGCGCGGAGTTCTTCAGTGAAAAGCTTTGGTTCCTCCCACGCCGCGAAGTGGCCGCCTTTGTCGAGCTTGTTGTAATATATGAGGTTGGGGTAGGCCTTCTCTGTCCAGCTCCTCGGGGCTTGATATTGCTCGCCGGGAAAAACGCTCACGGCCACCGGAATGGAGACGCCCTTGGCGTTGAAATAGCCACCCTTATATTCCCAATAGAGCCGAGCCGCAGAGACCCCCGTGTTCGTCAGCCAATAAAGCGTGATGTTGTCGAGAATCTCGTCACGCGTCAGTTCGCCAGTGGCGCTCGTCGTCCGGTTCAGGGCCGAGGCGATCGTCGCCGCCGGCTGGCCATTGGCATCATTGTGGTCGAGAAGCCAGGCGGAGAGGCCGACGGGTGAATCCGCTATGCCGTATAAGGTTTGCGGGCGAGATCCCATAAACCTAGCGTATTCAATTTGCTTGAAAGTTCTAACCAGTTGCTCATAAGCGCGCTGTTCGTCAGCTGTGAGACCCGATGGCGCTGGGCTACCGGCCAGGAGAGTCTTGTAAACATCAGCTGGGACGGTGGCAGGCATGTTTGTGTGGATGGCGAGCAATCCCGGAGGTGCCTGCAAACCCATTTGGTCAACGATAATCGCACCCCAGTCGCCACCCTGGGCAACGTAGCGGGTGTAGCCTAGGCGCTTCATAAGCTCTGTCCAGGCTCGGCCAATGCGCTCGGGGCCCCATCCGGTGCTCGTCGGCTTACCAGAGAAACCGTAGCCGGGCATTGAAGGGATGACGACGTCGAACGCGTCTTCGGCGTTCCCACCATACGCGGTTGGATCGGTCAGCGGTCCGATGAGCTTGATCTGCTCAAGCACCGAGCCTGGCCAACCATGCGTGATGATCAACGGAAGCGCGTTCTTATGGCGCGAACGGACGTGGACGAAATGAATGTCCAGCCCATCTATCTTGGTGATAAATTGCGGTAGCGCGTTGAGCTTTGCCTCAGCTTTGCGCCAATCGTAATCGGTCGCCCAATGGCGTGCGAGTTTCTTCATTGTTGCGAGCTGCACGCCTTGAGATGTATCCGCAACTGTTTCCTGATCTGGCCATCTTGTAGCGTTTATGCGTCTGCGCAATTCGATAAGTTCCGCTTCCGGAACATTCAAATGAAACGGACGAATGGCGTTCTTGTCTATAGGATTCTTTTGATTAGTTTTGAATGTTTGGGGATTTGCTTGTGGATTCCCGCTTTTAGCATTGGCATTAGTGCCGTAGGTCGTCAATCCTAGGAGCAGGGTCAAAATCATTGCCAAACGAAACCAATATATGCCGCTCATAAGTAGTAACACTCCATTCGGAAAGTTTTTTATGGATACCCTTCCGTTAGATTTCATCCGAAGTGCAATTCTTATTCCATTTTCTTAAAAAAGGTTACTTCACCAACAGCAGATAACAAATGGGACTAACGCAACCCGTTCGCTCGCGTCCAAAGGAGGCAGATGACCATCACGATGATCGATATTTCGAGACGTCGAAGGGAGTTCCGACTTGGCCCGGCGACACGCCATTCTATCTGAAGAAATCTGCAAATTTTGTCAATTAAAACAAAAACCGGGCATAGCCCGGTTCTTGTTTGTTTAACGATTATTCGGACAGCTTGCAGTCATAAGTCGTCAACAAACTGAAATGTATCTCATCCATTTTAATTATCTGGTAAATGTCGAACCCCCGTCTATTCTTCTGCTTAGAAGGACGGGTAGATGGCATTGGCGTATACCTGTGATCCCTTTTGGTTTGGATGGCCAATGGAAGCCCGCATGCAGACTCGAAGTCCATACCGGTTCAATCTGCTTCTGTACATGAAACGAGACGTTCTGCGCTATTAAATCTTGTGGTTATAAATTCTCGGAACTAGAAGCGTCCTTCCTGTAAAACTATCGATCCCGCTTCTATAAATAAGAAGCCCTGTCCATAAACGAACAATATTACTGATTTTTATTACATTCTTATTGTTATAGGATTATCCTTTTCCTTGAAGACAAGATAAAAAGCATACCTCATTACAGGGAAATGCTCCAATAACTTTAAACTATTCAATTTAACATTATGTGTTTGTGCTCCCTTATCCCACAAAAAAGAGTTTCTTTATACTTCCACCAACCGAACGTCCAAGCAACTTGGTACATTATTGTATTTATCACCGTTGCAAACAAGGCGACAGGCATATCTACGACGAGCAGAGTTGTTTAAAAAGAATAAAGAAAGCCAGGATAATAAAAGAATGGCCATAAAACAAGTTTTATATTATATATGAAGTCTCCTTTTAGATCATTAATGCACCTGTTTGTTTAAGTACAATCGTCAATCTTTTGATTGAGTAAACTGACACTGTAAATAAAAAACGAATATCAAACACTACTTTTAAGTAGTATCTGATATTCGAATTACATTTCAATATGATAATTGATTATTTTCTTAAGGTTTTTAATGCCCCGCTCCAAGCAAAAACTTGGTCAAGCATTGCATTTACATTATTAAGGTGCAAGTCAGCTGGTTTAAATGTAGTATAGTTTTCAAAGTCGGTAAATAAGGACAATGTAGGGTGTACACGGACATCCGCAATCATTAATTCACCCATGATGCCACGTAAATGTTCAGCTGCACGAGCACCACCAGTGGAACCATAACTCACGATACCTGCCGCTTTGTTATTCCAGGCCTCACGAGCGAAATCTAGTGCATTTTTTAAGGCTCCTGTTATACTGTGATTATATTCCTGAACGATAAAGACAAAGCCATCCAAGCTGTTCAGTTTTTCGTTCCAAGCTGGAATTCCTGGTTCTGTCCCATCCGTTGTTCCTAAAAATGGTAATTGATAATCAGCAATATCTACGATTTCATAGTTTGCATCTCCACGTTTGTCCGCAACTCCTTTCACCCATTCTCCCACTTGCGGGCTAACTCGCCCTTGCCTTGTACTACCTAAAATAATTCCGATATTTAATTTCTCATTCGTCATTGTTTCTTCCTCCTGTATCGTTTTTTAAATTTATTTATCCAAACTCTGTGCACCCATTCCAATTCGTTTTAATAAATCAATTAGCAGTTCTTTTTCATCCTTTGAGATAAATGATAAATTTTGAGAAATGGTTGCAACGTGTTTGGGGAAAATCTCGTCAAATAGTGCTCTTCCTTCTTCTGTTAGGACGACATTAGAAGCCCTTCTATCATTAGGGTTTGGTTGTCTTTCCACAAGCCCTTTCTTTTCTAACTTATCAACCACATATGTGATACTTCCACTAGGAATAGAGAGTATCTCACTAATTTTTTGGACAGGATGAGGACCTTTACTGTAAAGCAATTCAAGAATTATAAAGTTTTCATTACTTATTTTATGACTCTCAATATCCGTCCGAATATTTTCAACGACAGCTTTAGAAGCCTTCATCCAAACACGAAACAATCTCAAATCCAGATTACTTTGATCTTGCATCACCCAACCTCCTTTAAAAATTAAGGCTACCTTGGTTTTCTGTATAAAGGGTAATCAACTTCAGTTGGAATCTCTATTAGCAGCATCCGAAGATCTTCACCTTTAGGCTGAATGGTAAAGCCTTCACCTATCTCTGACTGAATTATAAAGAAATCCTTATTCTCAAATGAAACTTCTAATTCACCAATCACACCACCATTTCCCCTGATAGATAAACCAGCTAGCGTCCGGTTAGGTGAAACAGCATACTTATAGGTTGCACCATTTTCAATTTCTACATCGTAAATTTTGGCATCTGTCACGAGATTGATTGGTGAATGTTCACCTAATATTGTCTTAACGATTACACCGTTTTCTGAAGTGAGTAGGAAATTTTCATGCTCGTATTTTGAGTAAGTGGGTGTTCGCTTTATAGCTTTGCTTAAATGCGGCTCAAACCAAATTTGAAATGCTTCTGCCGGCTCGAGAAGAGTTTCGGCATGATCCATACCTGAGCCAGCTTGCATCACTTGAACACCACCAGGACCTACTTCGCTAATCGTACCAAGCGTATCTTGGTGACGACCTCTACCCTTAATGAAGTAGCTAATTATCTCAAAACCCTGATGAGGATGTAAGCCAATACCACCTTCGCCTTCAGATTTTCCCCATCCCCAGTAAAACAATGGGCCAAGACGATTAATGACTGAACCTTCACCAGAAAAGCCAATGGGTTTTTGTGCTATTATTTTACCGCCATCAAACTGCTCCAATGCCTGATCCTGTGGTTTAATAATCTTAATTTCCAATTTAATCCCTCCTATATGTTAATAGGCTTAAAACAATGAACCAAAATTTATTAGTAATACAATTAATCCAAGAATTAATAAAACAATCGGCATCATCATTCTGTTTACGGGATCTTTCACTTTGATGTGTGTGAAAATTGCACCAAGCATTATTCCAACAATCAATAAACCACCCCACGCAGCTATTTGATCATTCCAAATACCTGAGATAACAAATACCGCTGCAATAACTTCAACAAGTCCTGTAACGATCCTAAAACCTCCTGGGTACCCATAACGCTGAAATTCATCCACCATTTGCTTTGAACCGAACTTCATAAATCCAAACATTAGGAATCCTATTCCTAATAGAACTTGAAGAATAATTGATAAAACACCCATTAAAGTCCTCCCTTTTTATCCTAATATTAGTTATCTCGAAATAATTAATACTAATATTAGGATAAATATATCCTAACATTAGGGTATGTTTTATGTCAACAAAAAAACAACTCAATTTATGATTATTGAGTTGTTGTGTAGTTTTCTACTATGCATGATTGTTTTTTATTCAACTATCCT
>NZ_NPDD01000125.1 GCF_002272245.1 Bacillus sp. 7884-1
AAATTTCCCTACCACCACGTTTTTATTTTCAGGATAGTTGAATAAGGAATTAGATCGCCGCTTTAATCATTATTGGGTTCAAGCTTTAGAATTTACTTCATCACTTTCTCTAATATCTTACTAACAAATTTAGTTTTACCATTAGTATAAGTTGTAGAGTCTTTTGAGGTCTTTGCAAACTCTTTTTTAACTTTGTGTACTCAGCCACCACCTCAGAATTGTTACGTAAATAATTTCCAAATGCTATGTTTAGCTAATTCTTGTGGAGATATTATGTAAGATATTTTTGGGAACATTATAATGAATAATTACCATTTTTGTTAACAGACTATAAAGAAGATAAATTAGTGGAGGGGCCGTTAAGATGAATTTAAACGAATTAGGCTTTCTTTGGTATCTAAAATCAAATTCAAATATGGTCAATATTTTTTTGAAAAATCTTATTGATACTGCTGAAGATAATGATTTGAGGAATACTTTAAATGAGATTAAAACACTATCTACATTTCAAGAACAAGAGGCTATACAATTATTGTCTGAAAATGGCTTTAAAGATGCCCCGTTTTTCAGTGAAAATGATTTATATTGCTCTTCAGCAAAGTTATTTTCTGATCAATTAATTATAGAGATTCTTAAGCACATAACTAGTAATGGACTTCGTGTGCTTGCTTTTCAATATTCTGACTTAACCGATTATAAGGTTAAGAATTTTTTTAGAGAAATACTTTATAAGATTACTGAAATTGATAATTCTCTTTTAAAATTGCTAGATAATAAAGGTTTATTGCAAAATAGGTCATTTTCTTACAAAAAAGCTGAGGAAAGAGAAGGCACATTTTTTAAAGTTGTATCAACTCAGCAAAGGCCACTAAATGCTGTTGAATTAGCAAGCATGTTCGGTTCATTTCAATGTAATAATGTTGGTGTAGCCCTATGTACTGCTTTTTCTGATGTTGTAAAGGATGAAGACACAAAGAGGTTTTTGCAAGATGGGACCAAGTTGGCTATTAAACAAGCTACTACTTTATCCGACATATATAGAGAAAACGGAGTTCCAACAACAACCGGCTTAGAGGCTCACGTTTATAAGGTGAGTGAATCTCCATTTTCAGATAAACTAATGGCTAATTTAATAATGTTCCTGAATCCCATAGGAATCGCTAATTTACAAACAGCTGTTGTATCTAGTTATAAAAAAAGTCACGTAAAAATACTAAAGGAACTAATCGAACAGGTAGAAAACTTTTCAGAAAAAGGGTTTAAGTTATTAGTAAGGAAAGACTGGTTTAATGAGCCACCGATAACTAATAGGTCAATTAATAATTAATATTACGATATTTTGAAATGCTTCAGGATTTACAATCTAAGATGTGCTGTAGATCTTGTAAAACAAGCTCATAAATTTTGCCCCCATTCAAAAGTATTAAAAGGAGGCAATGTTTATGTGATATGTGAAATGAAAAGTATCAGTCGAATATTTACAAAAAAAGGTAGGGTATGAAGGTTGATAAACAACCTTCATAT
>NZ_NPDD01000126.1 GCF_002272245.1 Bacillus sp. 7884-1
AAAACTCTACCGTTACGGTCTACAAGGAATTTTGTGAAATTCCATTTAATTTGTTCAGATCCAAGTAAACCTTTCGCTTCTTTCTTTAAATAGTCAAAAATGGGTGCAGTATTTGGACCATTAACTTCTACTTTATCAAATAATTGGAATGTTACTCCATAGTTGATTTGACAAAAGCTTTCAATATCTTCATTTGTTCCTTTTTCGCCACTACCAAATTGATTACAAGGGAAACCTAAAATCTCTAATCCACTATCTTTGTATTTAAGATGTAAATCTTGAAGCTCTTTATATTGATCTGTAAAAATACATTTACTAGCTGTATTTACAATTAACATTACCTTCCCTTTGTAATCCGCCATTGATTTTTCTACGCCTCTATTTGTTTTTACTTTATAATCATAAATTGTTGTCATTTTTATTTCCTCCAATTTATTTAAATATTGTAATGAATCGGGACGATATTTTTATTATCTGTTCCCTATGACAACAATATACTACACTACTGTATAGCGGTCAATTAAATAGTGTGCTATTTAAAATGGTAAATAATTTCATTTTGTTGGTTGAGGCTTTTTAGTCAAAAAAAATATCTAAGAAAACATTGAATCTATCTATGTTCTCTTAGATTATCTTATATCTATCGTGCGATATCATAAGCTTTTTGCAATAATTCTTTTGATTTGTCCAGGAAACCAAAATAGCTCTCTTCCGTCTTACAAATCTTCTCGAAAATTGAAATGGATACATCTTTTAATTCGTTCTGTAATGCTGCTCCTCTATCTGTCAAACCTATTTCAACCCTTCTTTCATCTTCAGCAGAACGTTTTCGATAGACCAAATTCGCTCCTTCAAGTCTTTTTAATAAAGGGGTTAATGTGGCAGAATCTAGATAAAGGCGTTCTCCCAGTTCAGTCACCGTGCAAATTTTCTTTTCCCAAAGTAAAACTAGTACCAAATATTGTGGATAGGTTATGTTAAATTCACTTAGAATGGGCCTATAAATACGTGTAATCTCACGAGATGCAGCGTATATATTAAAACATAGCATGTCTTCTAATGTCGTGACTTCTCTATTAGTCATGTTAGTAGTCTCCTTTTCAATAACAGTGTTACTGTATTTAGTTTACCTTATTTTAAGGTTGACTATAACTAAATAGTGCACTATTTTATAGGAAAGTATTGTTCAAACGTTAAAAAAGATGACTCAATTAATAAGTCATCTTAACTTTGTATATCATTTACTCTAATACATTATATAAACATTATTTAATGATCAATCTTCATTAAATTTCTTAAATACTAAAACAGCATTATGACCTCCAAAACCAAATCCATTGGAAATCGCGTAATTTACTTCCGTATTTATTGGATTGTTTGGTACATAATCAAGGTCACAGTCCTCATCAGGATGTTCATAATTAATAGTTGCAGGAATCAAATTGTCTGAAATGCTTTTAAGGGTGATAATGGCTTCAACTCCGCCTGCTGCACCAAATAAATGTCCCGTCATTGATTTGGTTGAACTGACTTTTAGCTTGTAGGCATGTTCACCAAAAACATTTTTAATCGCTCTTGTCTCTGATTTATCGCCTTCTGGTGTACTCGTACCATGTGCATTTATATAATCAATTGCTGTTGTTTCTATGTTCGCCATTTCAATCGCTAGCTTCATTGCTCGAACTGCACCATTATAATCTGGTGACGTAATATGATAGGAATCTGTGGTAGATCCATACCCAATAATTTCTCCCAATATTGTTGCCCCTCTATTTTTCGCATGTTCATATTCCTCAAGCAACAAAATACCAGCTCCTTCAGACATTACAAAACCGTCTCGTGTCTTATCGAATGGACGACTCGCTGTAATTGGTGAATCATTATTCGTTGACATGGCTTTCATTCTTGAGAAACCGGCGAAAGATAATGGATTGATCGACGCTTCTGCTCCACCTGCTAATATGGCATCGGAATAACCATGGCGGATATTTAAAAATGCTTCACCAATCGCATGATTACCAGTTGCACAAGCGGATACCGGTGAAAAACTTGTACCTCTAAATCCCGTTTTAATCGCTACAATTCCAACAGCCATATTTATAATCATCATTGGTGCCATAAATGGAGATACTTTTCTTGCGCCTTTTTCTAATAAGGTTTGATGATTCTCTAGAACGGTATCTATTCCGCCAATTCCTGAACCGATGAATACCCCCAGGCGATTTTCATCCTCATCTTTAATGTTTAATCCAGATTGATCTAAAGCTTGTTTTGCAGCTGCATAGGCATATTGGACAAATTTATCAAACTTACTTAACTCTTTTTTATCTAAATAATTTTCAGGTGAAAAATCATCAATCCTTCCACCAATTTTAGTATTTATGTCTCCATAACCTTCAAATTCAATCTTTTTAATGCCGGATTTTCCCAACTTAATATTATTCCATAAAGTTTCCACATTATTTCCTAATGGGGATACGGCACCATAGCCTGTTATTACAACTCTGCGTTTAATAGCAAACCCCTCCTATGAATAGAATTAACACTCCTAGACAAAAGACCGAATGGTCTCTTTTTTTCAAAAAAGAACAACCGGTCTTTTTTAGTTAATACCATAGGCACCGTTATGTCAAGAATTGAACACGATAATAGGACACTATAATTTATAAAGATATTGCTAGGAACCGAACTTCATAAATCCAAACATTAGAAATCCTAATCCTAATAAAACATTCAAAATCACAGATATCATTCAACAGAAACTAAATACAGATTAGTTATTAATCGGAATCTGTCTTATCCAAACAAATACATGAAGATATTCGGATATATTTTTCGAAGAGCAAAATATAAAAAACCTCTCGTGAAATTCCTTAATTAAGGGTATTTCGAGAGGTTTTTCCTTTACCGGATTTTATTGTCTTGCTTTAGATAACTGTCTTTCTTTATAGCTCTTCTCTAATGCCCTATTCTCATTTATAAAGTTCATTAATAATTCAATAAAACCTTTTGCAGCTGATCCAATATATTTTTGCTTATGGTGGACAATAGACACTTTCTTGATGAAAGCTGGATTTGTTATTTTAATAGCCTTTAAAATCCCTGTATTTTCCAGAGAGAAGAGTGTACTAGATATAATGGTAGCCCCTATTCCTTCCTCGACTAGTTCCAATATCGACTTTGAATCGGTTGATTCAATGATAGGCTGGATGACAACGCCTACAGATAGACACGCATCGGCAAATAATTTCCTAAAACAATGGCCAATTGGATTTAATATTAGCGGAATATTGCGAATCTCACCAAACTCAATTTCGTCTCTCTCAGCCCAAGCATGATCCTTTCGCACGACTAAATAGAATTCATCCTGGTATAAAGGAATTTGAATAAAACTATCATCTGGTCTTGGCATGAAGGTTAGAGCCAAATCAATTTCGTTTTGTTTTACCTTCTCTACCGGGTCATCAAGCGAAAATAACTGTATCTGAACGTGAGGGTACTTAGCATGAAACTCTAATAAAACCTTGGAGGCTATAAGACTTAAGTCACCAGAAAGTGCCCCTATCACTAATTTCCCTCTTTTCACATTTTGTAGTTCCTCTATTTGTTCAGTAGCATATTTTAAATTTTCGAACACTATTTTACAATGTTCAAGAAGGATTTTGCCAGCTTCCGTGATAGCTATTTTTTTACCTAAACGATCAAATAAACGTACACCCAGTTCGTCCTCTAACGCTTTCATTTGATAGCTTAAGGTAGGCTGACCAATTCTTAGTTTTTCAGCAGTCTTTGTAAAATGGAGCTCTTCACATAGGGCCATGAAATATTCTAATTGTCTTAGTTCCAAGATTTTTCACCCCTTTGAACGTTTCATTTTTATATAGAATGATACAATCCGTCTATCATTCTAAGTTCATCATGATATGTGACAGTTCACGCATTTGTATGGATGGTGAACTGTCTGTCCTATAATCTGACACTTTCAATCTATCTTAATAGATTTCTACATGGACAACAATTTATTTACCTTGAACTCGAATTGTTGAAAGCGTTGTCCACTTTACTTGATCCTGAGCTTATTTGAATACGTATAATCCTACGGTGACTCAACGACAGGTGTTGACTTCGCATTGTACATGACGGCTCGAATCATCATGTTGCCAAACTGTGTATCCGTATTGTTTTCCCAAGTTCCATTATACAAAAACCAATTTCGGTCATGGAAAGGACTACTTTGATCACTATAGAGACTTGGTGATTTAGCAGCTGAAGAAGCGTCAGGCTGGACATAGACTAAGTAGAAATCTCCCGTGACAAAAATGTTTTTATCTGCTAAATCAACATGAGTCCACTCTCCATCTAACCGCGCATCAGCGTCAAATGGACCTGCGATTCTTTTACCAGGGGCCCCGTTAAGACCAGAAGAATCATAAACTGCTACTTGAAACCTAGTCGATCCCGGGCTGGGGAATTCAGTATTCACTTTAAAGAGTCCACCTGTCAGCCAAGTTTTCGTGACTCCTTCTTCCAATGACATTTTAATTGCAAAGCCATTTTTGGCACCTAACCAAAACCATGAATTTTCAGAAGTTCCATCATCATAGCCGATTTCTCCCGGAGTTCCCAAAAACCTTTCCAATTCAACATTCTGTTTGGTTTTCTTTTTCGACTGGAGTGTAATCGAGTCACCATAATAAACATAATCTTTCTTAAACACATGTAACGTATAGGTACCTTCATAGGCAGTAAGTGAAAATCTTCCTTTACTATCTGTTTTCACAGGTGTAATGGCGGCATCCTCAACTAACGAGATGGTGGCGTCAGGTATAGGTTTCCCTGTAGTTTGATCCTTCACTACCCCTTCTACTGTTCCTTTACCTAGAGGACTAAGAGTAAGGTTTGCTTCGACGATCCCGTCTTTTGGAATTGAAACGGCTTGGTCCTTGGTATGAAAACCATATGCCTCAGCGCGAAGTGTGAATTCTCCTGCCTTATGCGTCATAGAGAATCTTCCATTCGCAGGATTCGCTGCAACTGAGTAACCAGAGTCTACAAGTGTTACCTTTGCACCGATTGGCAATACATTCTGTGGTATAGAAGTATTCTCAACCATTGTAGACGTCGGAGCTAATAGATTTGTATACGGTTGTTTTTTTGTATGAATTTCCCCGGTAGCTTTTTTTATCTTACTGCCTACAAGCGGTTTGTCCGTTAGGGATATATCATCCAAGTACCAGCCATCGTGAGGTTCCCAATCAAATCCCGTTAGCCATGTAAACATATAGAAGCTGATATAAATCCGTTTTCCAGCGTAAGAAGAAAGATTCACTTCTGCATCAACCCAACCATTTGTAGAATACTCTAGTGGAATTCCATTTTCACCAAATTTAGTGGCTTCCGTTTTAGATAGTATTTCCCAATTTTGGCGGTCAGTAGAGACAAGGACCGCACCGAAATCGGTTGAACCGTCGACTCCATATGGACTAAAGTCATACCACTGCTTATACTGCAGGTATGAATTACCGTTTTTAGGTATGTCGATAGGAGGCATATTGAGATAAGAATTTGAAGAATCAGAGTGTGGCCCCTCTAGATTAGTTCCGTATACGTTTTCTCCTGAGAAAGCTTGGTTAGGTCCTGCTGCTGGACTGCCCCATTCCCAATCGTTATTCCATCCTTCTGAATACCAGCCTTCAGGAACAGCTTCTAAATCTTGAAAATAACCAATTGTAATAGCAGGTTTAACTTCTGCTTTAAATTCCGGAGAAGTGATTTGGTTTTGGCCATAATCAACGATTTTCCACTTATACGTAAATGTACCTTTCTTTACATCCTCACCTGGAACCACAGCTTGATAGGTCCCGTTCCTAAAATCACCAGCTGTTCTAGCTGCTGTTACCGTCTTCCATTGTTGTTCGGCTAAATATTGAATTTCTACAGTCTCTACACTGACGGTGTCTTGCACTTCCACTGTTAAGGGCAGCACTACCTGGTCGTACACAAAATCAGGAGCGGTATGCTGGTAGGTCGGATTTGCTTAATCTTTTCCATCATATACGACTAAACCTTCAACCCTCCCATTTCCAGTATTATTTGTTTTTATTGCATTGTAAGCGTTAATAAATCCATGGCCATACCCATAGTTAGGGGAAGACGGAAATTCTGTGTCTGTCAATGGGATGGCTGAATTGAACAGTATTTCCTCAATTTGGTCTATGGAGAGGGATGCATTTGCCTGCTTTAACAACGCTACGACTCCTGTAATATGAGGTGTTGCCATTGATGTACCACTCATCAGTTCATAGTCATTAGTAGGTACGGCTGAGCGAATATCGACACCTGGTGCA
>NZ_NPDD01000127.1 GCF_002272245.1 Bacillus sp. 7884-1
TACCCATATCCCATACTTGAGGGGCTCCGACTTTTTCAACTCCCCATTCAACCGTTGATGAATTTAGATTGGCCGTTTTTACTTTAGGTTGGGTTGGTGAGATTAGTTGCCGCGTTTCATTTTTCCACCGCAGTATTTCGTAATGTCGAAACAACAGCCGAACGAACCTGTAGTTTTGCACTAACTTCTGTGAGTTTCTGTTTTTTTGCTTTTTCTGCTGCTTCCAATGCTACTTTCGTTGTATCAACCTGATCTTCAAACTTTAATAGGAATGTGATCTGATCCTGATCCTTAAATTGTTTAATAAGCTTAGAATCTATCTTATCTTCAACCGAAGTATTCTTACTAGCTGAGATGGGCTTACTCTCTACTGAATTACCTTGTGCGATAGTAGTATTGGGAAGGACAATACTGATTAAGAGAATAAAAGATACTAGTAAACTTAATGAAAGACGGAACATACTTATACTATTTCTCAAAATGGTGGTACTCCTCTCAAATTTTATTAAATATCCCATATCCTCTAAGTTGCATGGTAATCAACAACTTACATCTAGACCTCCTTTTCTATTAATAAAAGACTAGATAATAGTATAAGTATTCTGAAATATTAACAATACAACTTTTTAGATTGTACCCATCAAGAAATTAGATGGATAAAATTATATATATATCAAAGTAAATACAAAAAAGTGAGTGGTCCTAAAGACCACCCACTTGTACATCGGACTATTCGTTGAGAGTAAATTATTTTTCAGTAGCTGTATTCCCCATTGCAATAGAAATTCTATTCCAACTGTTGATTTGATTAATGATTAGAACAAGATCAACATACTGTTTCTCGTCATAGTGTTTACGTACTCGTTGATAAAGTTCTTCTGGAACACGTTTTGTTGGAATTAATGTAACGTACTCTGTTAACTCTAAAGCTACTTTTTCTGCATCGGAATAGAATTCACACTCTTCCCAAGCACTAACACAATATATTCTTTGTTCAGTTTCACCCATTTTTCGAGCATCTGCTGTGTGTATATTCAAACAATAAGCACAGCCGTTAATTTGAGAGGCCCGAATTTTTATAAGTTCACGAAGTTTGCGGTCTATACCTGTAGTTTTCGTATATTTCTCCATTTCCATCATTATTTTAAGTGCTGCTGGTGCTACATTATAGTACTCGATTCGTTGTTTCAATTTAATTACCTCCTTAAAATAGTTCACTCAATAAATATATAAAATTAAATAACAATTACAGACAGTGTTAATCGTCGATTAACTATATCTATAATAGATTGTTTATTATATTATGTCAATCCTCCATTAAATCAAATTTGTATGTTTGACAAAGAATTAAATCATTTCTAAGATTAAGTAAAATAATTACTTTTTTTTATGAGAAAGGTGTTTTTTATGCAATATAGTATTGGAGTTGAGTATGCACTTCACTGTCTTGTTTATTTAATTGATATCCCTGAGGGTTCTCCCACTGGAATAAAGGAACTTTCCTTTTATCAAGGTATTTCAGATACTTATCTCTCAAAAATTTTTACTAAATTATCCAAGGCTGGTATAGTAAGTTCAGTTCCTGGGGTTAAGGGAGGTTATAAACTCGCAAAATCTCCAGAAGAAATTTCTTTTTGGGATGTAATCGAAGCCGTTGAAGGGCCTAAGCCGATTTTCCAGTGTAAAAATATTAAAGATAATGGTTATTTGTATAGAGAAAAAATCTGCTCCCCAAGTGCCTCTTGTACTATCAATTTAGTTATGCTCTCTGCAGAGGAAAAAATGCGTGATTTTTTGCGAAGTAGAACACTTGCGTGGTTAAATGATGAGCTTGATGGTGTCTTACCTAAACAAATACGTGAAGATACTCGGAAATATTTTTCGAAGAGCAACATATAAAAAAACCTCTGTGAAATTCCTAAATTAAGGGAATTTATAGAGGTTTTTTCTTTGCCGGATTCTATTGTCTTACTTTAGATAACTGTCTTTCTTTATAGCTCTCCTCTAATGCCTTAATCTCATTTATAAAGTTCATTAATATTTTGATAAAACCTTTTGCAGCTGTTCCAATATATTTTTGTTAATGGTGGACAATGAACTTCCTTGATGAAAGCTGGATTTGTTAATTTGATAGTCTTTAAACCCCCACTAAATGAGAGTCCACTTTACTTGATGAATTTAATCGAAATCATTAAAAACGAAGGTATTCCTGAATCTAACATTCATACCAATTATGATCAATATTTTGGAAATGGGATCGATATGTCTTTTCCACTTCTAAAAGTAGACGCCAGCGGAAAAGTTATAGTTGATGGAATGGGAAATTTTAAAGTGGATAAATTCATCAACTCTTTATAATGCAGTAGATACACAGCAGTCCGATTTCGTACGTTCCACCTGAGCGGGATGCCACTGTAAGTTATTCCCTAACGTATTTGCTTGAATTAAAATAGGTTGGTTGTATTTATTTTTAAAAACAAAATCAGGTCCATTCCAGATGTAATTTCCTTTAACCCTAAAAATGTTCCATACCTGCCTTATCAGCATATTCTCCTACCCAAGTGAGTTTATTACTTGTGTCTTCCCTCGTTTTTTGTCTATTATCTATATCGGTTCTATCCTCTGACTACAAAGGGACCGGAGGTTTTTCCACCGGTCTATCCTATTACTAGTTTCAAACAAAAATACGCGGTTTTAATCAGTCTTTTTTATCTATAAGCCGCTTCATTAATTAAAATGTCTAGAGTAACAATTTGAAAACCCTTATTTATAAGTCCTTCTATGATTAAAGGCAATGCCTTTTCAGTTTCAGTCTTATCTCCATCAGAGTGCATTAAAATAATATCTCCATTACGGACATTATTAAGAACATTTTCTTTAATATGAACACTTTCCTTTTGAGACCAATCAAGAGTGTCAATCGACCATAAAACGATTTTTAAATTATTTTCTTGTGCAGAAGAAAGGACAAAGTTATTTGTTGCACCATATGGCGGTCTAAATAATGCTGGTCTTTTCCCAATAACATCTTGAATAGCATCGTTTGTCATTACAAGATCTCTTGTTATATTATCCTTACCACGCTTACTAAGGTCATTATGATAATAACTGTGGCTTAATATTAAATTGCCATCGTCGAATGCCGTTTTAACGATTTCTGGATAAAGACGAACTTTCTCACCAACAAAAAAGAAATTACCCTTTACGTTATATCGAGCTAATATATCTATTATTTCAGGTGTTATCGTTTTATCTGGTCCATCATCAAATGTAAGGGCAACTTTTTTTTGGTTAGATCCATTTAAAAATATATTCTTAGGGAAGCTTTTAGCCAAAGCAAGCATTTCTGCACGTGACTTCAACATATTCGTCCATGCTTTTTCTGACAAATTATTGGATGTTCCTTTGATTTCTAAAATATTGTCCTTATTAATGTTTGATGTATCGTCAGTTTTTTTAGTAAGGAATACCGATGTATGATCTACTGTGCCTGATTTATTAGGAATAATAAATTTTAGCTCAATTTCTTCATTCAGTTTATACACATAAATAGATTCGTCATTTACTCTCCTTGTATCAGTCGGTTCCCCAAGTGCTGACATAATTTCATCATAGGTTAATGATTGTAGTTTGTCATCGTATGATCGAATATCAAAGATTTCCCCGTTTTCATAAAAACCAAATGTAATTCCCCTTTGTTCATACCTTACATAAAAACACTCGTTATACTTATCTGTATAATCAGGATCGCCCCAATTTTCATAAACATTTTGGATGTTAGTTTTCAATGTAAATTCAGAATTTAAACCTTTTCCATTTAAAGCTAAATCTCTTATTTGTTTTGGAAAAGTTTCTGATGGTTTACTTTCTTCCTTTATTGGAGGGTCAGATTTTTTATTTTCTTGAAGGTCGGATTCTTTATTATTTTTCGAGAAACTAGTATCAGGACTTGGGCTACAAGAGGCCAGAATGAAAATAGAAAAAAATACAAGAATCGGTAAAAATCTACCCATATTAACCATCCTTTCCTGAAAAACAAAGATGTTCTCAAAATTACATATCTTTTTAAGTTAGTAGACTCAATTTTTTTATCAGATCAATAGCAACCTACTTTTCTTCGTTTGTAAGTCCATGCATAGCTCTATCGATTGCTTTGCAGTGTTTAGGGAAAATATTATCAAACAGCTCTGTACCTTTTTTCGTAATATGTGCAAAATTTACACCCTTTGATGGAACACGTTTAATGTATCCTTTTTTTTCTAATTGATTAATGTAAATCGTTATGGCTCTACTAGTTATCAGAATTTCCCTTTCAATTTCCTCAAATAGCACCTTTCTCTTATAATAAAACAATTCCAATATGGAAAACTCGGTACCAGATAAATAATAGCAACTTATTTCTTTTGCAGAACATTCCAAAAGAGCTTTATAGTCTTTGGATATAAACTCATACAATTGTAGAGATAAAGAAGTTTCTCAGCTTTCATTTATTCCCCTCATAATTTCAAAGTTTTAAGTTTTTCGATTTAACTAACCTTTTCAGTGTAGATGACCAATCGTGAATAACTATCATATACAAAGCAGGGTTTAACCCTCTAACACCAGTTCCTTCTTTTCATTTATCGCTTCACTCATAAAAATTCCTATTAAAATTAATAAAACCATGTAATTTCTTCTTTTACTGTCTATTCAAGTCTTTTATTATGTTTGACAGAGCTGGATGCACTTAAACATTTAATGAGTCGATAATTTTTTATTGATAAGATTTGATTTAAATAAACCGCCATCAAGATGTGTATGTAGAAGCAGGGGCAAATGGCATTGAGAATCGCAAACTTCCGAGCAATTATGAAAAGCCGATGCGGTTATTTTTGCAGTTGACGTTGCCGTTTAAATGAGGATTGATATACTCCTCTCCTAAAAGTAATAACATCAGTTTCAGCACCGCTAAATTTCGTAATTTAACTCAATGACAAAAACAGGATACCGCACTATCCCTCCATAAACTCTTATACCTATTTGTTGAAGAAGACGATATAATTACTTTTAAGTGTAGGGTAATATTGTATCGTAAAAGGAGGTTCCTACTCATCAATATTTTAATTTTAGGTGCAACAGGACGAGTTGGATGTCAAATAGTTACTTTTGCCCTTCGTGACAGACATCATGTTACTGCATTAGTCCGCACTCCAGAGAAGATTCAAATAAACAATGAAAATTTAACTATTCTTCAAGGTAATGTTTTAAATAAAGATGATATCGTACGTGCCATGCGTGAGATCGATGTAGTTATTAGTGCATTAAATACTGATGGGACAACCACTTTATCAGATAGTATGCCACTAATAATCGAAGCAATGGAAAACGCAGGTATAAAACGAATTATAACTATAGGCACTGCAGGTATCCTGCAAAGTAGAACCAGCCCAAATACACTTCGTTATCAGTCAAGTGAATCAAAGCGCAAGTCAGTCCGCGCAGCGAAAGAACATCATAAAGTTTACGATATGCTTAAACAATCAACACTCAAATGGACTATTGTCTGCCCTACCTATTTGCCGGATGGTAAGAGTGTAGGTAATTATCGTGTAGATCGTAATTTTTTGCCGGAGGGTGGCGTTGAAATATCCGTACCTGATACAGCAGAATTTACATATAACCTGATAAAAAGTAATGGTTATATACAATCACGTGTAGGTATCGCCTACTAATTATACTACTTTTCTATTGGCGTAAGAAATGTAACCATTAAAGATATTGTTGATAGAGAAAAATTCAGAAAAAAGGAATCATCGGCCGCACAGCAGCAGATGATCCCTTTTTTAAGTAATGTTTGTTGAGAACAGCTTTACTATAAATTGCTTACTGTAACATGTTTTTTTACGTATGGCACCAATGATTCACAAAAATATAGGAATGCTTATGATTTTTACAAGAAATACCACATCAGGTTAAAACTCCGCGTAATTTTAAATAAGTCTATCCAAAATATTTTACGTAAATGCATTTATTAATTCCATAATAAGGATTTTTATAACCTTGTGAGCTTCATTTGATAGTAAAGTAGATAATCGCATAGTTTAAACAGTCTAACAATCTAATGATAAAGAGATAGTCAACCATTCTTATTGGGCGAACTGTCCCTCATCAAACTTTTATTTTGCATTTAAATTAATAAATACTAACTGTACAACAACCCTATTTTACTTGCAATCGTTTTTCTCTCTTTGTTTGCAGCTTTATAGATTTTTATTTGGTTTCATATGAAACGACGGAGCGAATCATCGGATTGCCTGCACCTCCTGCTCCTGCAGGAGCAACTCCATCCAGGGGACCAACACCACCAGATTCTTTACGCCACGGCTGTTTGTAAGTTTTCCACCATAGGCGGTCTGAGAATGTGCTGCTGCTATCCATACCAAGGGTCGGCACAAATGGATATGGACCTTGGGTGCTGAATACAAGGAAATATTCCTTCGGTACGTAAATGGAGTAAGGACTAAGATCTACTCTTACCCAGCCTGGAACGACATCCGATTTAGCAGGAATAGATTCCGTTAATTTTTTTCCAGGCCCTCCTTCAGGTCCAGTAGCATCATACACATCAACTTGAAAATTTTCCCCGCCAGGACTGAACCAGCGTGGGTCAATATAAAACAGGCCGGCAGTCAGTAATGCTTGTTCCTGGCCATCCTTCAATGACATTTTTAATGCTGCCTCGTCTATTCCACTGACCGGAAAGACACTTTCAGCCGAGCCATCATCATAGCTGATTTCACCTTCTGTACCGATATAAGGCTTTAAATGTATATCGATTGAAAGGCTGGAATTGCCCTTAATTTCAATCCGTTCCCGGTAGGTATGAAAATAGGGGGCACTCACTTCAAGCGTATATGTTCCTTCAAAAGGGGTAAGCGAGTATTTACCGCTTGCATCTGTTCTTAACGGGGCGACAGCGGCGTCTTCAATGAGTTTCACTGTGGCTCCCTTGATCGTTTTTTTGGATTCGCTGCTCTTGACGGTTCCCTTGACGATCCCTTTATCTAATGGGGACAACTGTATAGCAACATTGGTCGATGCATCTTTCCTTACTCTCGCCGTTTGAATCTTTTGCTTAAAGCCATACGCCTCGGCTAGTAGGTGGTATTCATCTGCTGGCAGCTTTATACCGAAGCTGCCTTCTGTTGGATCGGTCGCTAAAAGCCTTCCATTTTCAACAATCTGTATGTGGGCGCTAAGTGGGACGAGAACTTGTTTTTCATCGGTGCCTTGCAGCCTTTCAGCCCCCAAAAATGGTTCTAATGCAGTCGTTGCTGCGGAGGGTTGATAGACGTCGCCGGAAGGCTTGGCTTCTATGGCAACATCATCTAAGTACCACCCTAAATTTGTTTTGTCACTGTCGGAATGGAAACGGTAAGCTACATATACTGTTTTCCCTGAGAAGGAAGACAAGTCGACAGAAATGGGTTCCCATTTTGTGTATAAATGCCCTTGGTTTGTTTTCGCCACATGCCAGTTCTTCATGTCTTCAGAAACGAGCACTTGACCGTAATCATTCGCCCCTACCAAAAACGGAAATCCAAAGGTCTGTTTAAAGTTAAGGAACACCGCTTCTCCTTTCTTGACTTGGATCGGAGGCATAGTTAACATGGATTCCTCGTTATTGTTATAACTCCAGTTATGTTCGATGCTATCTCTCCAGTCAGGGATCGAGGTCGCGTACGCATTTGTCCCAGAAGCCGCCTTCACCACATGCGTCGGCATGACCTTCCCCCAATTCCACGAACTGTTTCTACCGGTACTGTACCACCCGATAGGTGTTGTTTCAAAATCTGTTGCATATCCGACCGACAGCCCTTTCTTTAGGGGCAGGCGAACAGGGGCGGTTTTCGTACTGTTTCCCGCATAGTCCGTAATTTTCCAGTAATACGTAATTTCTTTCCCTCTTACTTGTTCTAAAGGAAGTTCACTTGAATAGGAACCGCTATTAAAGTTGCCTTTGAAGAGTGTGCCAGTTGATGTTTGCTCTGCTTCTCTGCCGACTTGATAATGAAGTTCCACCGTGGAAACGGCAAAATCGTCAGAGGCTTGTACAGAGAGTTTTAAAGGCGCATTCGCATAAGCATAAGGAAGAGGCTCATGGCTGGCTACCGGTTTCTTTTTATCGACAGCTTTATAACCTACTTTACCTGATAGACTGCCGACCCCGTTAGAAGCGCTCTTAACCATACCTGTTAGGTCAAGCAGCCCTCTCCCATAAGCGTCATTCGGGGAAGATGGATAATCTGAATCGGATAACGGAATCAATCCGGCATACAACGTTTCTTTCAGCTTGTCGATCGGCATGTTTGGCTGCATTTGCTTTAAGATGGCAATGGCGCCAGACACATGTGGTGCAGCCATGGAGGTCCCATATGACAACCCGTATTCGTTATTTGGGAGGGTTGAAAGAATCGCTTCCCCTGGTGCGACCAAATCCGGCTTTATCTCACTGCCGCCATAAGGAGATGGCCCCCTTAAGGAAAACGATGAGATTCGGTTGGCTGAATCCGTTGAGCCTACTGCAACGGTTTCCGGGTAATTCGCTGGATTGACTATTGAACCTGGCCCGACGGGCGTCGTCATACCGTCGTGGTTTCCCGCGGCAAAAACCGGTGTAATGTCGGCTGCCACCCATGCCTTCACAACCGATCTGAACCATTCATTCAAGGTAGAACTGCCACCCCATGAGTTATTAATAATGTCCGGTGCCATCTCTGGATGAAGAGTTCCCTTTTCATCCCATGGAGCGAGAAGCCATTCTCCTGCTTTTAGCAAGTCCGTATCCAGCGCGCCGTCCTCTGAAAATGCCCGAACTGCAATCCAGCGTGCCCCTGGAGCCACTCCGGTACGCATGCCTGTTTCCGGATCATAGCCCACCATGGTCCCTGTCACATGTGTACCGTGTCCAAATGAATCCATTGGAGCAGGACTATCTCCCGCCAAGTCCAGCCAATTGAAGGTGTGTGTCAAAGTGCCATCCGCATTGAGTCCTCGATATTGGTTCTTAAGCGAAGGATGGTTGACGTCCACCCCCGTATCAAAAGTTGCGATCACGACACCTGATCCATCCAACCCTTTTTCCCATGCTTTTTTTGCCTGAATTTTTTCCAGGTTCCAAGGCAGCTCATTTGTTAATTTTTGGACTCCAGATGTCTTCGGTTTCGGCAAAGCGTGCCGTTCGTTTAGGTAAATATGGTTAACTTCCGGAAAGGCTGCGACTTCCTGCAAGACTTCTTTCGTGGATGTAAAGGAAACCGCATTTACGATGTAGTATGATTGATCATCCTTAAGTTTGCCTTCCGCTTTTTTTTGACGGATAAAATCCTGGATAGTATACTGTGTTTGTTCAGCATTCGTTTGTAGTCCTGACACGACAGCTGAACGGACTCGGAGTTTCTCTTGATAGCTGGTAGCCTTCAATTTCTTAGCTTCTTCCCGAGCTTGATTAGCGATTTGTCCAACATCCGCTTGACTTTTTAACTCTAGAATCACATTCGTGAACTTGTTTTTTTCAAAGGCATGTATTACCTTTGGGTCCACCTTTCCTTCCATTTGGTTTGGATTTGATACTCCGTTTTGAACCGCACCTCCTTTTACAGGAAAGATAGTTCCTAGTAAAAGAAAAATCATCAAAAAAGCTACTAAATTCGGTTTTCTTCTATTTAACCCTTTCATTTGAATCCTCCTTTTATAAACTGGCTGTTAAAGAGAATGATAGACACTAGGAAACTTACCAATACCCCTATAAGTTTCATGGGTATCATACAACTTACAACTAGACCTCCTTTGAATTTATTAAAGACTTCATAATAGTATAAGTATTCTGAAATATTAACAATACAAGATTTTTGATTGAACTGATTAACAAATTAGATGAAAAAAACTAACGAATTAATCTTAGAAAAAATACACGTGTTTAGTCATTTTATGTTGTATTAATATAGGAAAAATTACTGAATATGTCGAGGGAAGGCTTAATTTATGGTCCAATCCAGTCTGTCGGAAATTGTTAATCACAAGTAAAGCAAACCCAATTATGGCCATCACTTTGGAGTAAGGATATAAAAAAAGAATATCAGCCCCTTTATTTTGGGTGTCCGATATTCAACATCATAGTTCATTTTCTGTTTTTAGGTATTAAACGATTTTGCAGGTTCCTATTATCAAGTTTAGGTTAACTGTGTTTCTTTATGGCTCTCCGTTGATGCCTTATGATTATTAATAAAGTTCATTAATATTTCAATAAAACCTTTTGCAGCTGTTCCAATATATTTTTGTTTATGGTGGACTATTGACACTTCCTTGATGATTGATGGATTTGTTATTTTGATAGCCCTTAAATTCCCTTTATTTTCTAATAAAAAGAGTGTTTCTGAAAGTATGGTAGCCCCTATCCCTTCCTCGACTAGTTCCAATATTGCTTTTGAATCAGTTGATTCAATGATAGGCTGGAGGACAATCCCAGCAGATAGACACGCTTCCTCAAGTAATTTCCTAAAACAATGACCGATTGGATTTAATATAAGTGGAATATCCTGAATTTCATGAAACTCAATTGCCTCTCTTTCAGACAAATCATGATCCATTCTCAGTACTAAAAAGAATTCATCAACATATAAAGGAATATGGACAAAACTCTCATCTGGTTTTGGCATGAAGGTTAGAGCCAAGTCAATTTCGTATTGTTTTACCTTTTCTACCGCGTCATCTATCGAAAATAACTGGATCTGAACCTGAGGGTACTCAGCATGAAATTCTAGCAAAACCTTGGAGGCTATAAGACTTAAGTCACCAGACAGTGCCCCTATCACTATTTTCCCTCTTTTCATTTTTTGCAGCTCTTCTATTTGTTCAGTGGCAAAATTTAAATTTTCGAACACCTTTATGCATTGTTTAAGGAGAATTTCGCCCGCTTCTGTGATCGCTATTTTTTTCCTAAACGATCAAATAAACGAACACCCAATTCATCCTCTAACGCTTTCATCTGATAGCTTAAGGTAGGCTGCCCAATTCTTAATTTTTCTGCCGTCTTTGTAAAATGAAGCTCGTTACATAGGGCCATAAAGTATTCTAATTGTCTCAGCTCCAAGATTTCCCACACCTTGAACATTCATTTTTATATAAAACGGTAATAGGTTGCTATCCATTCTGAGAACAGCTTGAGGAGAGCAGTGACAGCTCACGCAGCTGGCTGGATGGTGAACTGTCACTCCTACTATCTGATAACCTTTCAATCTATCTTACTATTATTCTGTGGTATTTCAATGACTGGTTCTAATCCTGTTTCATACGCATTCATATAGAAGCTGATAGTTTCCAGCTTTGTAGACTATTATTTGGTTTCATATGAAACGACGGAGCGAATCATCGGATTGGCTGCATCTAAACCTTCTGCAAATGGTCCAATCAGCGACCCTTTCTCTACTTTATTCCACTGGTCATTGTAAAGCTTCCAAAATCGTTCTGAGAACGGGCTGCTGAGATCAAAACCAAGGGTAGGCACATAAGGATCTGGACCTTGGGTGCTAAATACAAGGAAATATTCCTTAGGTACGTAAATGGAGTAAGGGGTAAGATCTACTTTGACCCATCCGGGAACTGCATCCGATTTTGCAGTAATGGATGCCGTTAATTTCTTTCCCGGCCCTCCATCAGGTCCAGTGGCATCATATACATCAACTTGAAAATTTTCTCCACCCGGATTCCACCAGCTTGGGTCGATATAAAACAGGCCGGCGGTCAGCAATGCTTGTTCCTGTCCATCCTTCAATGTCATTTTTACTGCGGCCTCGTCATCACCGGAGACCAACAAGACATTTTCAGCCGAGCCATCATCATAGCCGATTTCACCTTCTGTACCGATAAAAGGCTTTAAGTGAATCTGAATTGTACTGCTTGAATTCCCCTTAATTTCAATCCGTTCCCGGTAGGTATGAAAATAGGGCGCACTCACTTCAAGCGTATAGGTTCCTTCAAAAGGTGTAAGCGAGTATTTACCGTTAGCTTTTGTTCTTACCGGGGCGACAGCGGCGTCTTCAATAAGTTTCACCGTGGCTCCCTTGATTGTTTTTTGGGATTCACTGTTCTTGACAATTCCCTTGACGACGCCTTTATCTAATGGGGATAACTGTATATCTACATTAGTTGATGCATCTTTCGTTACTTTCGCCGTTTGAATCTTTTGATTAAAGCCATAGGCCTCGGTTAGCAAGTGGTATTCATCTGCCGGCAGTTTCAGACTGAAGCTTCCATCCGGTGGGTCCGTCGCTATAAGCCTTCCATTTTCAACAATCTGTATTTGCGCGCTAAGTGGGATGGAAACTTGTTTTTCATTAGGGCTTGGTAGTTTTTTTGCCTCTCCAATGGGTTCAAATACAGTCGTTGATGGTAAGGGTTGATAGACGTCGCCGGAAGGCTTGGCTTCTATGGCAACATCATCTAAATACCACCCTAAATTTTTTCCACTACTGTCGGAATGGAAACGGTAAGCAACATAAACAGTTTTTCCTGAAAAGGAAGACAAGTCGACAGAAATAGATTCCCATTTTGTCTCTAAATGCCCTTCGTTTGTTTTCACCACATGCCAGTTCTTCATGTCTTCAGAAACGAGTACTTGGCCCCAATCATCCGTCCCTCGGACAGGCCAGGAAGGAAAACCAAAGGTCTGTTTAAAGTTAAGGAATACCGCTTCTCCTTTTTTCACTTGGATCGGAGGCATCGTCAGCATGGATTCCTCGTTATTGTTATAACTCCAGTAAAAATCCATACTATCTCTCCAGTCAGGAATCGAAGTCGCGTACACATTGGTCCCGGAAGGCACCTTCAGAACGGGCGTCATGACCTTCCCCCAATTCCAGGAACTGTTTCTTCCGGTACTGTACCACCCTACAGGAGTTGTTTCAAAGTCTGTTTTATACCCGACCGACACCCCTTCCTTCAGGAGCAGGTGGACAGGAACGGTTTTCGTCCTGTTTCCGGCATAGTCCGTAATTTCCCAGTAGTACGTAATTTTTTTCCCCTTTACTTGTTCTAAAGGGAGTTCACTTGAATAGGAACCGTTATTAAAGGTGCCTTTAAAGAGTGTGCCAGTGGTTGTTTGCTCTGTTGCTCCGTCGACTTGATAATGAAGTTCCACCCTAGAAACGGCCAAATCGTCCGATGCTTGTACAGAGAGATTTAAAGGCGCATTCGCATAAGCATAAGGAAGAGGCTCATGGATTGCGGAAGGCTTCTTTTTATCAACAGCTTTATAACCTACTTTTCCTACCAGGCTGCCGACCCCGTTAGAAACGCTCTTAACCATACCTGTCAGGTCAAGAATCCCTCTCCCATAGGCATCATTCGGAGAAGATGGATACGTCGAATCGGATAATGGAATCAATCCGGTATACAAGGATTCTTTAAGCTTTTCGATGGACATGTTTGGCTGCATTTGTTTTATAATGGCTATGGCCCCTGAAACAAGTGGTGCTGCCATGGAGGTTCCCGATAGCAACCCGTATTCGTTATTGGGGAGGGTTGAAAGAATCGCTTCCCCCGGTGCAACCAAATCCGGCTTTATTTCACTTCCGCCATAGGGAGAAGGTCCTCTTAATGAAAACCATGAGATTCGGTTGTCTGGATTCGTTGAGCCAACTGCAATAACTTCAGGATAATTAGCTGGATTGGTTATAGAACCCGGCCCGACCGGCGTCCATTCGCTGTCGTTTCCTGCTGCAAAAACCGGTGTAATGTCGGCAGCTACCCATGCTTTCACAACCGATCTAAACCAGTCATTCAAGGTAGAACTTCCTGCCCATGAGTTATTAATGATGTCCGGTGCCATCTCCGGATGCGGTGTTCCCTCTTCATCCTGCGGGGCAAGAAGCCATTCTCCTGCTTTTATCAAGTCTGTATCCAGCGCGCCATTCTCTGAAAATGCGTTAACTGCAATCCAGCGTGCCCCCGGAGCCACTCCGGTACGCATGCCTGTTTCCGGGTCATAGCCAACCATCGTTCCTGTCACATGTGTACCATGCCCATGTGCATCAATTGGAACAGGACTATCTCCCACCAAGTCGAGCCAATTATAGGTGTGTGTAAAAGTGCCATCTGCATTAAGTCCTCGGTATTGGTTCTTTAGCGACGGGTGGTTGACGTCCACCCCCGTATCAAACGTTGCAATCACAACACCTGATCCATCCAAACCATTTTCCCATGCTTTTTTTGCATGGATTTTTTCCAGGTTCCAAGGCAGTTCACTTGTTAAGGTTTGTCCTCCTGATGTCTCAGGTTTCGGCATTACGTGACGTTCGTTTAAGTAAATACGGTTTACTTCCGGAAAGGCTGCGATTTCCTCCACAACTTTTTTCGTCGAATTAAAGGAAACTGCATTTACGATGTAGTAAGATTGATCATCCTTCAGTTTACCTTCCGATTTCTTTTGTTGAATAAAATTCCGGATCGTATACTGTGTTTGTTCAGCATTCGTTCGTAGTCCGGAAACGACAGAAGAACGGACGCGGAGTTTCTCTTGATAGCTGGTAGCCTTCGCTTTCCTTGCCTCTTCCCGAGCTTGATTTGAAATTTTTCCTACATCCGCTTGGCTTTTTAACTCAACTATCACATTCGTGTACTCGTTTTTTTCGAAGGCTTGTATGACCTTCGGATCCACTTTTTCCCCCATTGGGCTTGTATTTGATATTCCGTTTTGAAATGCAACGCTTTTTACCGGGAAGATTGTACCTAGTAAAAGAAAGATCATCAAAAAAGCTGCAAAATTCGGTCTTATCCATTTTTTTCCTTTCATTTGAATTCTCCTTTTATAAACTTTATGAACACATAAATCGGTTGAACCACCCAACCCATCCGGGCTAAAGTCATAACATTGCTCTTACTGTTTTTCAAATGGGGGAAGCTCCTCTCACCTTTTATTTGAATAACCGATAACCCTCTAGGTTGGAGGGTTGTAGAATAATTTTCAACTAAACCTCCTTTGAATCTAGTAAAGACTACATAATAGTATAAGTATTCTGAAATATTAACAATACAAGATTTTTGATTGATATGATTAACAAATTAGATGATAAATCGAACGAGATAGACATTTGATAAAATTGTTTTTTAATACTACAAAAAGAGACCAATTGGTCTCTTTTTATCTGGGTTATACAAACATGTGTTTATCCAACCATTAAAACCTGGCAACTTAGTATCATATTCGGTGTTCTATTATTTTATATCGTATCCAGTGGATTCCGTATTTTAACAGGTTTCAGCTTTTGGGGAGTTATTTTACCATCTTTATTATTTATTCTAGTATACTTCCCTATCAAGCATATGAACTACATTTATTTACTGCCCGTTTTCAGTCATCCTATAGGTGATTTACTCTTATCAGCAAAGGCATCAACTTTTCTTTTTCTCGGTTTTGAGTGGGTTTTAATGTACTACCCTTTTATAAAGGACTCAGCGAAAATACCAAAATGGGCCTACCTTGGGAATTTATATACCATCATCGTTTACCTGATCGTAACCTTTATTTCAATTCTCTATTTTAATCAAGATGTTATAGAACAACTACCCTGGGCTACCCTAATGATGGTGAAAATCGTCCACTTTAGTTTTTTAGAGAGGTTTGAATATATATTTATTTTTATTTTGTTATTGGACATCATTCCTCCGATGGGTATCTCCATGTGGGCATGTACCAGAATCACCAAGAGAACGTTTTCAGTTCAGCCGAAGGTATCATTAGTACTGTTTATCCTTTTAATCATAATAGCTTCGATAATGTTGAAAGATCTTGAAAGCGTAGACATGATAAGTAATATTGCCTCTAACGTCGGATTTGTATTTATCTATTTATACATTCCTTTCCTTTTTCTTACAAAACTAATTAAAGATCGATTACTAAAGAATAAGAGAACCAGTGCTTAGTGCCTAACAAAACCCTTATACCATTTTTCGCCTGCCGGTAAGGAGTTAGATAAAGGAAATCATTTTCCCCTGAAAAAAAAATATCAGACACATCATTTATTGTGTCTGATATTCACCCATCTATATTAACTATTTATAGCTCTCTTCTAATCCCCTATGTTCTTTTAAAAAGTTCATTAATATTTCGATAAAACCCTTTGCAGCTGTTCCAATGTATTTTTGTTTATGGTAAACAATGGACACTTGCTTGTGGAAAGCTGGATTTGTTATTTTAATAGCCTTTAAACTCCCTTTATTCTCCAGTAAAAAGAGTGTACTAGAAATAATGGTAGCCCCGATCCCCTCCTCAACCAGATCCAATATTGTCTTTGAATCGGTAGATTCAATGATAGGTTGAAGGTTAATCTCATCAGACAGACACGCCTCATCAAGTAATTTCCTAAAACAATGACCTATCGGATTTAATATAAGCGGAATATATTGTATCTCACTAAACTCAATGTTCTCCATGTCAGACCAAGCATGATCAGCTCGTACCACTAAATAGAACTCATCCTGGTATAAAGGAATATGGATAAAACTATCATCTGGTTTTGACATGAAGGTTAGAGCCAAATCAATTTCATTTTGTTTTACCTTTTCTACCGCATCATCAACCGCATATAACTGAATCTGAACATAAGGGTACGTAGCATAGAACTCATTCAAAACCTTGGAGGCTATTAGACTTAAGTCCCCAGAAAGTGCCCCTATTACTAATTTCCCTCTTTTTACTTTTTGCAGCTCGTCTATTTGTTCAATAGCAAATTTTATATTGGTGAAAACTTTTATGCCATGTTCTAAGAGGATTTCTCCTGCCTCCGTCATCGCTATTTTTTTACCTAAACGATCAAATAAACGAACACCCAGTTCATCCTCCAGCGTTTTCATTTGATAGCTTAATGTAGGTTGGCCAATATTTAGTTTTTCAGCTGTTTTTGTAAAATGCAGATCTTCACAAAGGGCTATGAAGTATTCTAATTGTCTCAGTTCCAAGATTCTTCACCTCATTTACCGATTCATTTTATCGATACGAACCAGCCAAAGAAATTTCGTATTAATTCGTTGATTGAACGAGATTGGAACTGGCGGTCTCTTTAGAATAGGAAGTATTAAACTTCACAGAGTAACATAAAACATAGATTGCAATAAGCCCAGCAAGCAGATTTAACACAATCAACGATAGGTTTAAAGTAAAAAATTGAGTCAATACTCCTACACCAACAACCGGACCAATAAATCCTGTGTATGCACATAAATAAAATGCAGTTATCACTCGGGCGCGGTCTGCTGGTTTTGGTAATTCACCAGCTAATCTTAATGCAACTTGAAACGTCCATCCTGCACCAATGGCTAGAATAAAGATTCCCGTCCAAAGCAAGAATAAAATTGCTGTGTGACCGGAAAAAACGATAACCCATGAACCAATCGTAAGTAACAGGATTCCCATACGCATTCGTGAAATATGGTTACGCGGCCAAGGAAAGAGCTGCACCAAGGCTCCCCCACCTAAAAGCAATAATATTAACATCCCGGAAATAGAGAGATTATCGGTGTGTACGACATTCTTGGTGAAAGATGGAATAAGAGAAAGCACAATCCCGCATAACGTAAAAGCAGTAAAGATCGGAAGACCAATCATTGACCAAAAATGGGACCGAATATCGTTCGGAACACCAAGCGAAATCTTAATTTTAGATTGTTTTTTCCCTTGGTCTTCCTCCTGTTTCGGTAACAGTTCAAGAAATACTAAGGAAATCAATAACATAATGAGCAGAAACCAATATGGCAAATGAAGCGGCTGAAAATGCACATACTGTACGATTAAACCGGAGATAGCCGGACCAAGGCCAAAACCAATGTTTACTGTTATCCCTGACAGTTTAAGTGTCGTACTTACTTTATCGTGAGGTGTTTGTTTTAATAAGAAAACACTGGCCGTACCTGTAAAAGCGCCATAAGCGATGCCTTCTAATATTCTAGCCACATAGAGCATCCAGACAGCATGACTCATAATAAAAATCAATGTTGATAAGATTGAGATCAATATACTAAAACGGACGACTCTTTTTAATCCCCAGTCACTCCCCCTAGCACCTACTATCAGCAAGGTAGGAATTAAGAAAGCGGCATAGATGGCAAATAGGATAGTAATTTGGAGATTACTAAGTTGATAATACTCACTATATAAAGGGAATAACGATGAAATAAACGTGGCACAACATGACATCATTAAAATGACCCAAAGCATCCTTTTCATTCTGTTTCCTTCTTTCAAATTTAATAGTGTACATTTATGGCTCTTCCTTGCAAAGCAAATTTAACACATTTAAGAACAATCGGTCAATAATCATTTTGAATGAACGTTCTTAAATTTGTGTAGAACATATTCAAATCCTCAAATCATAAAAATAAGAGCTGCAAAACAGCTCTTTGATAAACCTTCCTATTCTATTTGGATGCAAAATATTCTTAAATTAACCAATTGTTCCTTCATGTTGATTTTCCTGTATTTATCAAATCTACTTTTACTTTTACTTTATAATTCAAATTTGAGTAAACCTTATCCCACTCCATCTTGTTCCATCTTTCATAGGATAGATTATTTCGTACTAATTTTCCTATTCCTATTGGATCTGTCTTATCTTTTTGTAATCTGAATAACAGCTTTTTTGAATGGGAAATTAAATATTTTTCAACCTGTTTTTCCATTTTTCTTTGATTCTTTTCTTCACTTAAATCCATTGGACCTGTGTATGCAAGGACGCTTCCTTTTATATCTAACATAATTTCAACCGTCATATTCTCGTTTGTGTTTACTTTTTTATCATTAACAGAATGGATACTACTTAAGTAAAGCTGTTCATTTTTTCCTGACACATCATCATGAATATTAATCAATAAACTGCCATGTTTGATGTCTCCACTTAAAAAATTTAGGATCTGTGTTTCACTTAAAGTTAGGCGTGAAACATACTGATCTCCTTTAAAAGTACCCAATCCTATTAATTCAATTTTCTTGCCTTCATAGGATAAAACCGGTAAAACCGGGTCAATACCATCGTCGTAATAATCTCTTAAAAAACGATATTTATTAGTATTTAAAACGTTATTTTGTTTACCTAATTTCTCGATGAACGTATAAAGGTATTCAGCATTATCTGTAATAGAGGGCATCTTTTTTTTTAGCAGCTCTTCTCCTTTTCCCTCCACGATAGCAAATTTAACTCGAGTTCCGACTTGTGGATCCCTTGTAAATGTCTCAACAACATTCATAAGTCCTTTTTTTGAGAGTTCCTCTCCAAAGAGAATGGTACTCTGCCCTCCAACAAGGTTTAAATTTGTTGAATTTTGAAGTTTAAGGTAGGTGTCATGAGTTGATTTTCCATTAACAGTTAAAGTCTGAGTATTAAACGTTCCTTCTTTAGAAACTGCGGGAAATAAGACAGTTGTTTTAAGTGGATTTTCTTTACTTTCAGACATATCGAAAGCAACAGATTGAATAATTCCTAAATCTTCAATAATATTACTTGTTCCGCAACCTGTTAATAACAAAGCACATATTGTAATTAATATAGTATTTTTATTTTGCATGATCCGTCTCCCTATTAAGGCGGTTTTTCAGATTTTGAAAAAAAAGGAGGCATAGCACAAAGACAGGTAATGCCCAAGCTATACCTATTGCATAATTACTCAGCCACCTTAACCACTTTTCGACATCTACAATGGTTTCTGGGACCAATGCAAGGGAAGAACCACTTGATAGTATTAGGAAAATCCAAACATTAGGCTTAATACTTTTCAACATATTCCCAAAAATTTGCTGTGCTCCCCAGTAATAGATGACAATTGTTGTTAATACCTTGAAAGCAAAAACGGAAAAGCAGAGATTTTCGGCTCGTGAAAGGAAAGGAACTTCTGTATATTCAAACAATGTCATAACTGGGTATTTATCATGTAAAATTTGATTGAAGCTAAAAAAGCCAAAGCTTAAAAAGAGGACAGTTAAATAGAGCAACGTGGAGATAATATTTCCAATAAAAAGAGCCTTTGTCCATTTTTTTTCAACCATTGGAAAAAAAAGAATGGATACTTCACTACCTAAAAAAGCTGTATATACATGAAGGGCTCCCTTGAAATAATCCGTTTCACCCTTAAAAAAGAAAGTAGTAAAACGTGCAAATTCAAATTCTGGAAAAAGATAAAAAATTAATAAAATCATCAGCTCCACGAAGAAGAATAAAACCACACTTGCTTTAGCTATGTGGTAGATTCCACCTCTTAGCAATTGAAAACTTATAATAGTAAATAAAATGATAAATAGTATGTCAGGTAAAAAGGGAAAAAACATCAATTTGTAAATCAAGATATATTCCCTCATAATCATGCTTGCTATTCCAATCCAAATTCCAATGATAAACAAATAGATGGGCACCATTACCCATTTGGGAACGATCGCTTCAATAATTTCAAAGATTGACCTGCCTTTACCCAGCTTATAAATGATTGCAATCATCATAAGATTAATATTAACGAGTACGAAAATGAAAATAATACTTAACCAGCCATTTGTTCCGAAATATTCGGCAGTTAGTCGAGGTAAACTATACGCGACGAGACCATTTTGCATCATCATGATTAGAATAGATAGTTGAAGTGGATGGAGTCGTTCCTTCATATTATCACCTTTAATTCCTCTCTTTTTCACCATCGTTTTGCATCAAAGATTGCAGTGGTTGTCCTTTTTTTATTTTATTAAAAGGCCCTCTCACGATACTATCCATCCAATCTTTGAAGTAGGTAGGAGAAATCGGCATAAAATAAGGTGAAGATAAATTTGTTAACCCAGTTAAGTGGACGATTACTATTCCAAAAGTGAAAAAAATCCCAATATTCCCCAAAAAACCTGCCGCTAGAATAAATAGGAACCGAACGGTTCTAATGGAAGCACTCATTATATAACTCGGGACAATGAATGAAGCAATCGCCGATACAGCTACAACAATGATTAAGATATTACTTGTAATTCCAGCTTCAACAGCTGCTTGGCCAATTACAATACCACCTACAATTCCAATCGTTTGACCAATTTTGGTAGGCAGTCTCGCACCCGCCTCCCTTAGCAGTTCAATGACGATTTCTAAAAATATAGCTTCAACGATGGGCGGAAAAGGTACTCTACTCCTGGACTGCATAATGCTTTGAAGCAGGGATTGAGGAATCATTTCGTAATGATAGGTACATATAGAGACATAAAAAGCCGTGAGTATTAATGTAATAAATAAGGCTAAATATCGAAGAATCCTAACCCCTGTTCCTATAATCCAACGCTGATTATAGTCATCTGGTGACTCAAAAAAATCAAAGAAACTTGAAGGAGTACAAAAAATGTTTGGACTATCATCGACAAGTCCGATTATCTTTCCAGAATATAGTTTTGTCACAGCTATATCTGGTCTTTCAGTGGTATAAAATTGTGGGAATGGCGAATGTTGATGATCATCAATTATTTGAATCAAAACATTGGAATCAGATATGGAATCAACTTTAACAGATTGAATCCTCTCATTAAGCTGATTCACATTATCCATATTTGCAATACCCTCAATATAAATTAAAAGAACTTTTGTTTTTGAGATTTCCCCAACAGATAACTTAACCATTTTTAAGCGAGGACTTCTCACTCTTCTTCTAATCAAGGAAACGTTTGTTTTTAATGCCTCATTAAATGAATCATGGGGTCCATTTATTACAGCCTCTGTTTCAGATTCTGAAATGGAGCGTTCCTCGAATCCAGATACATTTATTAAATATGTATTCTCCCCAGCAAACAAAGACACATTACCATCTAGGATTCCATTAATTACTTTTTCTTGATTATTTTCTCGTTTAAACAATGATTGTTGAAAAGATTGTTCTAAATGATTCAAGGGCATTTCTCGTAGGGGTGAGAGTATTTCCCACTCTAATGTTTTGGAATCTACTAATGAGTTTAAATATACGATGTGAATTTCATCATCATTAAATGACCGATGAACAAGATCAAAACTATCACCAAAGTCTGATAGTGTCGTTTCGTAGTTGGCTTTAGTAATTGATTTTTCATTAGAAGCTTGTTGATTACTATTCAAATGATGCGTTTTATTTAAATTATTTAAATCCGTCTCTTCTTGAAAGACCATCTTTTTAACTAGTGCTCGAAAGCGACCCATTCAAGTTCCTTCCTTTTAACCGATATATTTTCTATTATTTACTATTAATTTTTCAAATATGTATATATACACCATTCCAAAATCTAGACTAACTAATAGCCTCATTCGTGAAAATGGAAAAGTAAGTCACTTTTTTGTGTCATTTCAAGTGCCAAGTTAATTATCAATTGGAATTCAGCTTGGATAGGAATTATAACCTGCGTTTTCTTTACATAAAATAATAAACGTGAATGATATACAAGATAACCTATTTTCTGCGGAGGTATTTCGTGAAATTTTTACCGTATTTTGTTAGATATTTGTTGATACTATCCCTAGGATTTTCATTATTTTTAATGGGAGTAGGCTTCCTATTTAATGATAGCGGAGCCACTGCATTTGCTATATTAAAAGTATTTTGGTGGATCATACCGATTATTTTTTTCTTTGGAATAAATGAGTATTTGATAAAAAGAGGGGGATTGCGTTCATTAAATAGTTTATTTATTTACGTTATATGTGTATTAGGGATTGGAATTTTGATTATTACGCGCTTTCTAGATCAATGATATTTGGTCTAGCCTCGAGGCTTTATAAAATCTCAATGAAGTTTGAAAATGATATAAAGTTCACCTAACTCTTGAAACAAGATAAAAATGCAGCTCCAACTTTATTAGAGCTGCATCGCTTTCACTTGTTATTTTGTAAATTAGATTAATTTTTCACTATCGTTAACGTTAACAAAACCATGACCCGACGATCCAGCAATCCCAATTCGTCAGGAGCGTTTGGGACCAACATCCATTTGCAAGCCCCTGGCGGACCGCCAAGACAGTGATTTGGGTGGTACTTTTGCATGGTTATGACAAAAGCTGTTCACGTAAAGCATTACCATGTGAGCTGATTCCACCTAACTCGAATCAGCGTAAAGATTTGAATGCAGTGCGGAGTTCTGAAGTGATAAACTCCGGCTGCTCCCAAGCTGCGAAGTGTCCGCCCTTAGGAAGCTTGTTGTAGTGGATGAGATTCGGGTACGCTTTTTCTGTCCAGCTCTTCGGTGCTTCATACATTTCGTCCGGAAATACGCTAACGGCAACTGGGAGCTTGACCCCTTTAACAGCGAAGAAGGAGATTCCGGCAACGGTGTTCTCCCAGTAGAGACGGGCTGCTGAAATCGCTGTGTTCGTAAACCAGAAAAGCGTTATGTTGTCTAGAACGTCGTCGCGCGTTAGCCCTTCTTTGACTCCGGCAAAAGATCTCGCAATCAGGGCATGGCTCTTCCAGTCGTGGTCAATCATAAAGGATGCCAAACCGACAGGCGAATCCACCAGGCCGGTCAGCGTCTGCGGACGCGTTCCCATTTGGAAGGCGTAGGCGGATTTATTTTCGCGAACTTGCTCGCACACTTTTTTCTCTTCGTCTGAAAGACCGGACGGCAGCGGGTTGCCGGACCAGATCGCTGCATCAACATCGGACGGAATGACTTCAGGCATGTTGGTGTGAATGCCGATCAATCCTTTAGATTCCTGAACGCCCATAAAGTTAACGACGATCGAACCCCAATCTCCGCCCTGCGCCACAAACTGCGTGTATCCAAGGCGAGTCATCAGTTCACCATATGCGCGTGCGATGCGTTTAGGGTTCCATCCGGTCGTGGTCGGCTTGCCAAAGAACCCATAGCCAGGCATCGATGGAATGACCACGTGGAATGCATCTGATTCGTTTCCGCCGTACTCCGTAGGATTGGTAAGCGGTTCGATCAGTTTCATTTGCTCGATGATCGAGCCCGGCCATCCGTGCGCAATGAGGATCGGCATCGCGTTCTCATGCTTCGAACGAACGTGAAGGAAGTGGAAGTCGAGTCCGTCGATCTCGGTAATGAAATGCGGGAAGGAGTTGATTCTCGACTCGATTTTGCGCCAGTCGTATTCGTCCGCCCAGTAACGAGCAAGTTCTTGAATCGTTCCGAGCTGAGTGCCTTGCGATTGATCCGATACCGTTTCCCTCTCTGGCCATCTTGTTGCGTTAATTCGTCTTTTCAGTTCAGAAATTTCTTCTTCCGGTACATTCACTTGAAAGGGACGAATGGCAGTCTTGTCTGTGGGTTTCACATTACTTTGTTGTTTGGTAATCGTTTCTGTCATTGGTGTATCTCCCTTTGTTTAATTTTGGATTTTATGGGGGTGCTTGGCTAAAAAACGCTTTAAAGAAATTTGTGAGCAAACAGTTTGTCCAAGATAGCTCAATGATTACTCCTTTCGAAAATAATTCATCACATTTAAGAACGTTTGGTCAAGAATTATTTTTGAATGTTCATTCTTAAATGTAAGCAACTCCCAAGTTAATGAAATGCAAAGACGATTTTTACATTTTTGAAAAAAAACCGTAAGGCATGGTCGCCTTACGGTTCTTTTGATGTCTAATAGGCACTATAGAGTAATTGTTGCATCTATTCCAATACCGTCAGATTCATTTCAATAATTTGGTGTAATTTTTCCCTGTCCGTTATCGTCTTAACCATCACGCGCAGTCCTATTAATGCATTAAGAAAATAATAAGACATCCCTTCCGCATTAAGTGTCTTGGAAAATTCTCCCGATTGTTGGCCTTCCACAATAAGATTACGTATTAACTGTTCTAAAGAGGTCCATCTCAGATGAACCAAATCTATTGCCTCAGAATCATGTTTTGCCAACTCAACAGCCGTATTCACTAGGAAGCAACCCTTGGGAAACTCTTTTTGTTGTTGGATTGCCATTTCAAACAATAATTGGATTGCTTCCCTAGCCGAACGGGTATCAGACATACGTTCGTTAACCAATTCCTCCAACATTTCACTATAACGTTTCAATGTTTTGACATACAAGGATTGTTTATCACCAAAAGTATCATACATACTCCCTTTATGAACCCCCATATGCGACACCAGTTCCTGCATGGATGTCTTTTCATAACCTTGTTCCCAAAATAACTGCATGGCTTTAAGCAGAGCAGCATCTTCATCGAATTCCTTTTTCCGTGCCATGTCAATCCTACCTCCTTAATATGTGGTACCAGCGATACTGTAACATTAAAATATTTTCGAGGGCCTCTAAGTCCTCTAACCTGCGTCTACGAAAGATACTTATCAAATAAAAATACTGATTTTTGTCATTCTATTACAATTAGCTGTGATAAATATAATAACATAGTATTATTCTACTATCCTGACCATTAGGATAACAAGAAAAGGAGTTCATGGGGACGGTTCTATTGGTCCACTTTTTATGTAACTTGAGCCAAGAGAAGCGTCCCTATTGTGTGTTGCTCATGATATACTTACATCAAATACATACAAAAAAGCAAAGGACTACTATTATGAACTTACAAAAGAATTTATACATAGATGAAGTACTTGTCCAATACTTCCCCGCAGGCAGCTGGGAGACATGGGTTGGGCAAAGTGGTGCAAATAATACGACTCGATTTGTCCGTGTTGATGATAATCAATATGTCCTCCGAGTTTACGAAACCCATCAGGATGAAGATAAGGTAAAGTATGAGCATGCGATCCTAGTTACTTTAACGGAAATGCCTTTAACTATTTCTATTCCTGAGCCTGTCCGATCACGTGATGGAAAAACGATTGTACGAACCATGGATGGTAAGATTGCCAGTTTATTTCGATACTTGGATGGAGTAAACCCTGCTCTGGGTGAAATAGCAGAAATTCATTCTTACGGGAGAACTGCTACTGAATTGTCAGCTTCTCTAGCAAATGTTCAAATCAATCAACGACCTGCCTACAACCCTTATTATGAGATTGATAGCACTCATCCTAGTTGTTCATTACAGGAAGTTTTGAACTTCTGCAAAAACCCTCCGAGAGAATTTTCGGAACAGAATACTGATTTACAAGTTATTTATGATCAGCTCACCTCTTTTACGGAGCAGATTTCTAGATTAAGGCAATTGCCACATCAACTTGTTCATGGCGATTTAAACGCGTCCAACATTCTGGTCAATGAAGATGGGATTGTATCAGCTGCTCTCGATTTTGAATTTGTTACGAACGATTTACGGGTGATGGAACTGGCTGTTTGCTTATCAGACTTCATCGAACCTAGCGAAGAAGAAGCCAAGACTTGGGCAAAAATCAATGCGTTTCTGTCCGGTTATGGACAATCTCGAAAAATGACAGAAGATGAAATCGAAGCCATTCCTATCCTTATCCAACTTAGAAGTCTCGATGTATTCATTCATTTTCTAGGTCGTTATTTGGATCAGGTTAGCTCCATTGATATCGTAAAAGAATATATTAAAAAATCCGCGATACGCTGCAAATGGATTTTGGATAATAAAAACAAATTGATTACCTTATGCTATGCTAATTTGCAATAAAGACAAAATACACAGGGACGGTTCTCTTGGTCAAGGTAGACCAAGAGAACCGTCCCTGTGGCAATGGAATCGGTCAGGATTATGATGCTACTTCGACTTTGTCAATCTCGGATTCTTCATTAGATTCTTTCAAAAATTCTAAAACTCGTTTGGCCATTAGTTTATAGCCACTTGAATTTGGATGGAATTCATCTTCTGCCAATAAGTCTACGTTTGAATTACTGAATAAGTCTTTTGTTGGAATATACCTTATATTTTCGTATTCTTCTGCAAGAGATTTTCCAGCATCATTCCAATTATCAATAATCATTCCAAGTTCTTTGATTTCACCAAAATGCCGTTCAAACGGATTATAAAATCCAATTAGATAAATTTGGGTATCTGGATTCAGATCATTAATTTTATTAAAAATAGCTCTTAAACGCTCGATATATTTCAACCTTTCCTCTTGGAAGGGTTCCATCGTAACATTCATAAAATTGGATTTTAGTACATTCATAATGTCATTCGCACCAATTGTGATTAGTACCATATCTGCCTCTTTAATGGCAGAGGCAATCTCTTCTTTTTCCAGCCGTTTAAGTAATTGATCTGACCGGTTTCCTTTTTTACCGAAGTTTTCTACCGTGATATTAAGGTTATTGTCTTCAAACGTGTGATTAAGAATGCCGACATAGCCGTCATTCTTTGTTTCATCTCCAATACCTTCCGTTAAAGAGTCACCAATCGCCACAATCTTTTGATCCTTTTTGAAAAAATCTAATGCAATTTCCACTACTTCCCTGACCTTAGCCTTTATATCTTCCGTTATGGGTTTATCATTCTCTTCTACTAGATCTGTTTGTCCCACTTCTTCAGCTGGAGCATTTTCAGCTGCAGTATCTCCTGTATTTTCTGTATGTTCTTGATTAACAGAAGCTATCGCCTTAACACTTTCCACTTTTGTTTGATTTCGATCTGGCAGAAGGAGATATAGGAAAAAACTCACAAATAACAAACTACCCATAATAATTAACATCGTTGTTTTTTTTCTCTGCAAAATCCCATCACACCTACTATTGTAAAATCACAATCTAAGAAAATAAAATCTTAGTAATATATAGTTTATTCATTTTATCATGCATGGCAACATTCCGAAAGACAACAAATTTTAGAATTAAATATAAAAATACTCCGGTTACGATGTGGTAACCGGAGTTTTTACCTTATCTTTAAAAAATTGGCTAAATTAATGAAAGCCATTCTATCCAAGCTAAAAACAGAAAAAACTATTTACCGACTAGATAAATCGTTTCTGTTTTGTTGTCTAAATTTTTATATCATATTAATGTATTTGAAATCATAAACAGAGCCACCCGTCATAAGAATCGACCAAATGACTAAACTGATCCCCATCCAAGTATTTACACTGATTTTAGATGAACCAAGCAATAGAGCTGTTAAGGCAGCTAAATCTGTTCCAAGTAACGAGGGTGAAAGCAATGCAAACACTGGAAGACCATATTTCCCCCAAATATCTCAGGCTCTATTTTCTCTTTTTGAAGGTTTTGATTTCCCTTTTTTTTAAAATACCATTTATTTTCTTGTATTTTTCAAAAGCTACAAAATTCGCGAAAAGAACCTTAACTTAAATTAAAACTGTTTTTTAGTTATGTTAATCGATTGCTTTATGGATTATTGCTGCATATTCCTACTTTCCAGACCCAATTAATTTATCGCTGTTAATAGTTTTAAACTACCACGTTCTCCTGGTTTATATCGTTTCTGCATGGCAGGTGCTGTAACTGAAATTGTATTTTCATTTACTAACACACTATATTGAATTTCATTTCCTTGAAATTGAGAAAAAAGCACTTTACCTGTGATTTCATTTGGTTCGGGATCCCCTATTACCCATTGTTCTGGTCTGACAGGAAAAACCTGCTGATTTTTAAGTTCTGCAGGAATTCCGATATCCTTCCAAGTGACTGATAGAAATTGGCCTGGAATAAATGTATCGTCTGACACCCATTTTCCCGTAATCACATTACTTTTTCCCACAAAAGTCGATACAAATATCGATTTCGGTCTTGTATAAAGATTTTCCGGTGCATCCACTTGTTCAATTTCACCATTATTCATGACTATGATTCTATCCGCCATGGCAAGTGCCTCTCCTTGATCATGAGTGACGAAAACAATGGTAGTGCCAAGTTGACGATGGATACGTTGAATCTCTTTTCGCATGTCTATCCTTAGTTCTGCGTCTAATGCACTAAGAGGTTCATCCATTAAAAGTAAGCTAGGTTTTGGAGCGATAGCTCTTGCAAGTGAAACCCGCTGCCTTTGACCTCCTGAAAGTTCGGATGGAAAGCGGTGCCTTAATTTTTCCAGTCCTACCAATTCTAAAATTTCTGTTACTGCTGCGTCTTGTTCATATATATCTTGTATTTTACCAAAATGATGGTGTTTAAGTGGAAAATAGATATGCTCTTCTACATTCATATGTGGCCAGAGAGCATGAGATTGAAATACCATACTAATATTCCTTTTTTCGGGAGGAATTAGTGTTTTTTTCGATGCAATTAATTGACCGTCCAACTTTATTTGACCCGTAGATGGTTTCATAAACCCTGCTAATAATTTTAACAAGGTTGTTTTTCCACAACCAGAAGGGCCGAGTACAGCTACAAATTCTTTTTCATTTAATTCTAGGTTAATATTTTTTAAGGCTTTAAATTCTCCATACTGTTTACTAATTCCTTGAAGTTGTATCATCTAATTTGATCACCCGTTTTTCCCACATTTTATTTACGATTATATATACAATCCCAGCCAATAGGATGGCAAGTACAATCATGCTCGAAAAAGCAGTTGAATAGGTACTAAAACCACCCTGTTCATAACTAAAAATAACAACACCAATCGTTTCGGATCCGCTTGACCACAATAAGCTTGAAACGGTTAATTCTGTTAAAGCCGTAAGAAACACAAGCAAGGAACCACCTAACACGCCAGGTAAAAGTAAAGGCAAAAGAATTTTTCTCCATTTCACCCATATTCCTGCCCCAGACATTTGAGCTGCTTCTTCCATAGAAGGATCTAACTGTGAAAATGCTGCTACACTACCACGCACTTGAAGAATGGTAAATCTCGTAATATAAGCGATTAATAAAATCCAGATAGTACCATAGATGCCTGGTTGCCACCCTGGGATGGGTTGTATCCACATTAATATAATGGACAGAGCAAAAACAGTTCCAGGAAGTGCATAAGGGCTTGTAACAATTACTTCTGTTACCTGAATAAAAAGAGTCGGTCTTTTAAATCGTATATAAGCAATGGCTGTTCCTAACAGCAGACAGCATAGCACTGTTACATTACCTAGCAACAAACTATTCCCTACGGCATTCAATACTTTTTCATCTTCAAACAGTAAGAATTGATAATTTTTTAGAGAAAGGTTTTCCCACTTTAATGATAGACCATAGGCCTTTATAAAAGATGTTGCGCCCATTGTCAGAAAAGGAATGAAGCTTGTTACAAGGATAAATCCCCATAGTAAAAGTTCTACGATTAGACGTTTACCGCTTGATAGAAAAAAACGTGGTTCCATGTCGATTTTGATCGTTTCATTCACTTTACTTTTTCGTACAATCACCCACTGTACAATTGTCCCGATTATAGCGATTGCACCAAGCAAAACAGACAGCACAGATGCCCTGGCGAATGCACTAGGTCCATACCCAATTACCTGTTCATAAATATTAGTGCTCAACACTCGAATATTGGCAGGTATTCCTAAAAAAGCTGGAATACCAAAATTATCTAAATTGGATAAAAACGCAAGTAATCCCCCACCCGCTATACCTGGTAAAGCCATCGGTAAAACAATTTTTCGAAAAATTGTCCCATTGGAGGCTCCCCCAACCTTTGCAGCATTCTGCAGATCTCTTGGTATTTTTCTGAAAATATTGACACTCAATAAATAGACAAGCGGAAAATGAGTGATTCCTAACATAAAAATAATTCCTTCCATACTATACAAATTTAAATCCGGAGCTTCGAAGGATAAAAGCTCAAAAACATATTGAATAGGTCCATTTGATCCAAGGAATTGAACCCAAGCAAGCGTTGTAATATAGGACGGGATAATAAATGGTAAAAAGATAAATAGTTGAATCCACTTTTTACCCCTAATATTGACATAAGCCATGATCCATGCAAATATGACACCAAATAAAATAGCCATTATCGTGCTAATAATTGTTATAATCAAAGTGTTTTGTACCGTCTTCCATGTTGAGCTGTCTGATAATACTTCTTTATACATGGTCAAACTAATTCCATCCTCTGTGGAAATACTTAACCATACCAACCGCAAAATCGGTAATAAAAACAGAAAAATAATGAGAATAAAACCAGTTAATCCATACCAGCTTCTAAATAATGAAGAAAAGGAAAACGAGAAAGACCTACTCGTTTTCCTTTCCGATTGTAGATGCTGTGGAATCATACGTCCACTTCCTTTGTTGTAAATCTAAATTCGTTTACTCTTTATTGTGCTGTAATTTCTTCAAATTTCTTTTTATCATCTTCTCTTGCTTTATAAAGTTCGTTCATATCAGCAGAAATAACCTTTAATTCTTCTATTGTTTTTAATCCTTCAGGAGCTTCTACTCCTTCACGAATCGGTGAATAGCCAAGTTCCGCAGCTAACTGTTGTCCTTCTTCTGACAAAACAAAATCAACAAAAGCTTGTGCGGCTGCTTCATTATCTGTGCCATTCATAATACCAATTGGTTCTGTAATAACTGGAACTCCTCCTGTTGGATAGACAAATGCAACAGGAGAACCTTCTTGTGCTGCACGTGCAGCAAGATAATCAACAATCATGCCATAATCTTTTTCGCCGCTTGCTACACCTTTTAATACATCACCGTTTCCTTTTGTTACTTGTAAATCATTCGCTTGAATATTTTCATAGAATTCCCAGCCAAAGCTATCCTGACGGGTTAGTACCCCAAGATTATAAGCTGCAGCGCCGGAATATAATGGACTTGGCATAATAATTTTGCCTTTTGACTCTTCAGATGTTAGGACTTCCCAGCTTGTTGGTAGTTCTTTAACTTTTTCTGTATTTACAACTATTCCTGTCGTCATTACTTTTGTTCCATAATACATTCCATCCGCATCAATAAATTCTGCAGGAATTTTCCCAGCTTCTTCAGAGTCATATGCTAAAAGCATGTCCTCTTCCTTAAGACTTTCAAATGTAACGGCATCAGCTACTAGCAGTACGTCTGCTTGTACATCACCCGCCAATTTTTCAGCTTGGATTTTGGAAATAACTTCTTCTGTACCTGAACGGAATATTTCAACTTCAACATCCGGATACTTCACATTAAAAACTTCTACTAATTTAGCAGCATCTGCATCAGGCTGTGATGTGTAGAAATTCAACGTCCCTTCTACCTTTGCCTCGACATCTTTTGTTTCTTCATTATTAATGGATTCAGTAGAATTCTCTTCTGAAGATGTGGAACTATTTCCACAAGCGGCCATAAACATCATCAATAAACCGATTAATAATGTCATCGTCCGGTTTCTTTTCACCATATTTCCCCCTCTATTAAAACTGATTTTCCCAAGTATGTATGATGCATTTAATATGGTACCACTCTATTAAATGAAAGGTAGAGAAGATGTATAGTAAATAACATCACTCGTTAACTATATAAAACAAATGTAAAGATTGTTTAATAATCAAGTAAAATTTTTGAAAATATTCGGTAAACTCTAAATATAATTTTAATTTCCATTTACTTTTCTGGAAAAAAAAGAAAATCTATTGAATCCGATTACGAGATCGTAACCGGAAACCTTTACTATCTAAACTAAATTTTCTTAACTGCAATCTTAATCATATTCCTATTTCCCGCATTTTCACCGTTACAACTTTAACTCTGCCATCAATATCCGTCCCATCAAACTTTGGAAGCTTTAGCTCACTCACAATTTTTCCGTCACGCATAAACATAATACGCTCCGTCCGCGCCGCAATCTTTGCGTCGTGAGTTACTAGCATAACCGCAGTACCGTTCTTGTTGATTTCGGAGAATATATCCATAATCTCCTGCGCTGATTTTGAGTTGAGCGCGCCTGTAGGCTCGTCGCCGAAGATGATTCTCGGGTTGTTCATAAGTGCGCGGCATATTCCCGCACGCTGAAGCTGACCTCCTGAAACCTGAATAATGTCACGCTTCTCAAGCTCCGCAATGCCTACCCTTTTCATAAGTGCTCTTGCTTTCTGGGTTATTTTTGCGGCGTTCTTTCTGTTGTCGTGCATTGACGGAAGAATGATGTTGTCGAGGATATTCAGATTTTTCAGCATAGTAGGCTGCTGAAAAACAAATCCCATTTTAGTTCTACGAATATCTGAAAGTTCATTCTCCCCGACCGCCGATAAATCCCTGCTGTCAAAAACGACCTTCCCTCTGTCAATTCCGTCCATTCCGCTCAGCGAAAACATCAGCGTCGATTTTCCCGAGCCCGAAGGTCCCATAACCGCAACGAACTCTCCTTCGTTTATTTCAACGGATACTCCATCGAGAACATTGCGCTGTTCATCACCCTCACCGAACCCTTTTACTATTTGATCACCGATAATAATCTTCTTCATATGCCTACTCCTTTATATTTTCGGAAATTTTTATTTGTCCCGCGCTCGATGTGCCAATCATCATTGCGATAAGTACCGTGAATATCATCATCAGCGGACTAAGCATATATGCCGTAAGTGGACTGACTGTAAAATTAAACGTTGACGCTCCAAACGAAGAGATAAGTGCGCCCGCAAGGACTTCACCGAGAGTGTTCGCGAGAAGCGTACCGAGAATAATTCCGACAATCAGTACGAAAATCGAACGAGAAACATACTGCGCCTTAATATCCGAGTTTGTAAAACCGAGCGCCTTCATTACGGCAATGGAATATCTGTCCTTTGCAACAAGCATTTTCATGAACAACAGTGTAATCATTAGCGTAATAACTAGCGCAACCGCAACTGCGGCGTAGGAAGCCATTTCGACGGAACTTATGGTCGAGCCGAGGGTCTGAGAAACAAATTCATCAATGTCTGAAGTCTTTGCAAAATCAAAGTTGTTCGAATATCCTGAAACCTTACTGTCGACAAGAGATTTATCCGAAAGTTCAACACAGACGATGGTCCACATGACATTCGCCGAATTGTCGGTGAATACAGCCTTTGCGGTTTTGCCGCCGTTTGTAACGTCGGAGTATATTCCGGTTACCGTGAGATCTTTCTCCTTCCCTTCAATCACCAGCGTAATGACATCGCCGACCTTTTTGCTCATCTCACCAGCGTTTATTGTCGAAAGCGCGATTTCGTCATCACGAGCAGGTGCTCTGCCCTCAGAATACTCTATAGGAAATGCCAAATGGTCACCGAGTTCAACTTTTATATTTTCCTCTGACCCGTTTCTCGTTTTTACTTTGAAAGTCTTTGTTGTCAGAACAGTATACTTTGAAACGTCACTGTCGCTGTCTATCGTCTTCACAATTTCATTGGTTTTTTCAGATACATTGGTCTGAATGCGCAGATCGTAGTTTCCAATCCCCATATATTGAATGAAGCTTTTTGAGGAAATCGTGTTGTAGAGGTTCTGGGGAACTATCATTATAAATGCCGAAATCACCAAGACCACAAGCATTGTGGCGTATAATTTTTTTCTAGCGAGAACATCCTTAATTCCGAGAAAAATATTCGTGCTAAACAGTTTGTTGCTACTTAAGGAAAAACGCTTAGTGCCAGCTTTCTTTTCCTGAGAAGTACCAAAGCGTATAGCTTCCGCAGCAGATATTTTCCGAAAGCGTTTCAAAACAAAGTTTACAAAAGCAACAATTGCAAGAAATACAAGCAGTATGCCAATGATTCCTAAAACTAGGGCAAAAGAAGAATTTTCGCTTTCGCCCATATAAAGACGTATATTTTCAAGTAGCATGCCTTGGAACCTAAGCGAAAGAATAAATCCAAGAATACTCCCTGCCGCCGCTAAGCTAGCGTATTTCGCAAGATAAATCTTCTTTATGTCGGAAAGACGAAGCCCTATTGCTTTCATAACACCAATTTCACGGTAGTCGTCTTCGATTTTCGCAAGGAGCGTAAAACGTATACACATAAAAGTGATGGCAACGACAAGTATGCTTACAAGAAGGATAACCGCAATCATCATCCCGTCTGAAATGGCGTTCATCGTTTTGAAAAGCGTATATGTAACCGTTGGTCCGTTCGCTTCAAGCCCTGCCGAAGCATAAGCTGTTTCAAATTCGCCAATCACCGAGAAATCCTTCAATCTAAACTCAATCAGATACTCGATACTTCCAAGGTCTTTAATTTCCGCGAAATCATTGTTGCTTACCAGAAATCGCTTTGACGCGGAGAGCGAGGAATTCATGGTCGAATCACGGAGAAATCCCGCAACGGTAAATTCCTTCCCGCTTATTACGGCATTGTCACCGACCTTTGTCGTGTTGTCCTTCATATAGGTTACTGGAACATAAAGCTCGCCGTCGGATACGTTGATGATGTTGCCGTTAAGATCAAGAAGATAATCGAATTTTTCGTTCTGTATGCTAAAGCCGTTATCTTGTACACTATCGCTGAGCGAATGATCGCCTAAAATAATCTGCGCGCCGTCCATGCCTAGAAACTCAACTACCTGATATTCTTCGACGTTGTTATTTTGCTCTGCAAAGGATTTAAGTCGCTCGGCATCAATATCACCGGAATGCATTTGCATAAAATGCGGAGTTTTCGCCTGTGTCATAAGCGTATCTAGCGCACCAGAAAGATTTACAACGAGTATCGCCGCAAGCGAAACAAGCATAGAGGCAGCAGCTACAAATATCATTGTTGTTAGCGTTATCGCTTTGCTCTTTAAAATGTCATTACGGATTATTCTGAAAAACATAACTCACCTCTGTTTTAAAGCTTTTTTATCCTTATTTAGAAATACAAAATTATTGGAGTCACACATACAAGCACTTCCGCGACCATGGATTTGAGCACACGAGCATTACCATCAACTATTGCCCTAAAATTTATACTTTTTCATTAATGTCCTCCTCGCTTTCATTTAGTAAGTCTCATTCATGTAACTATACAATTGAACTGAATTTCGCTTAACAGTCCTTCGCTCTATTTTCATCTAAGTCTTCAGGTTGAGTAAATATAAGGTTTGTATTTTATTTGTAAATTTATTGTTAATCTTTCTGAACTGTGAAGGAGTTTTTAATATAAACAGAAAATTCTATGAATGTAGTTATTTACATTTACAGGGGGAAAAAAATGAACACGATAGCATCAGCTGGAAAGACTTTCTTATTAAAAATGTGGGAAAATTATCCGAGGACGTGGAAGTTTTTAATTGATTTAGGGATTTTTCTAAAATACAAGACTTTGAATAATAGTAAAATTCCAAATGAAATTGTGCTGCCTTCCTTCAATACTATCTTTGTTGATTCAGAAGAAAATCGAGGCAGAGCATTGTTAATCAGCAATGGGATGACAAGTAAGCGTTTGACCAATTTTTGGATTAACGCTGTGAATGAATATTCACCAGATTTGGTTATCGATGTAGGTGTAAACTATGGAGAATGTATTTTCTCGACAAACTATCCTACCCACTCACAAATTTATGGAATCGAAGCAAATCGAGATTTGTTAAAGTATATTCATCAATCAAGAGAGGTTCATCGAAATAAAGTGCAAATTAAGATCTTTAATGTCTTTGCGGCAGATAAAGAAGAAGAAAAAACGTTCTATGTAGATAAACATTGGTCTGGTACATCTTCTGCTGCCTATCGTCCTACCCATGATATGATTGAACAAACAACCGTTAGATCTGTAACGATTGATTCGATAGTTGAAGAGGATGTTACGAACAAAAATATGTTGTTTAAAGTGGATGTTGAGGGGTATGAAGCATTTGTTTTAAGAGGAATGACAGAACTAATTCAGAAAAGTGCTTCTGCTTTAGGTTTTATCGAGTTTAATAGTGAGTATATGGAAAAATCAGGTGTAAATTTAAATGACTTTTTGCGGTTTTTACAACAACATTTTTCAGTATACATCTATATCAAAAATGAGCTAGTTAATGGAAGTCAATTAACTCTCTCCGATTTACATAAACTATTCGGGTCAAATTATATTCATACAGATATGATTTTAGTGAAGAATGTAATGAATCAAATAGATTTATTACAGCTTTCTTCAGCTTCATAGGGTTTAGAACGGGCATTGGGGTTTACGGATGGGTTAATTCGGCTATTTGTTCCCATCATAATAACAAAGTGCCTGGCACCAACCAATAATTGGACGGTTCCTGGCACTGTTTGTCAGTTAATTCTTTTCATGTTTTATTTACCTCAAAAATAAAGAAGTGGCGGGTCACCTGCCACTTCTAGTTCATAGATAATACTCTTTTATTTCAAACGGCACTAAGACTTGCTATCGTTCCTCAAATGGATTATCTTCTTATGCCTTAACTTCCTTTAAAAGCTGAGTCAATGAGTGCAATTTCGATGATAGTTCGTTAAACCATTCTTCATCCCCGGTTGATAACGCCAAGTCAATTAGGAAGAGGATTTGTTCCTTATTGGATACATTTGCAGCAGGTAGACGTTTAAGCTGGTTGGTTAATAATGCTATTGTTCTGCCAATTATGTCTTTGTTGTCACTTTTCACAATCGTGACCTTTGCTACTCCATCTAAATTGCTCAGCGATTCAATATAACCTATTATTAATTCCCCACTCAACAAACTTCCCTTTACCCAATCACCTATTTCTAACATGGGACAATGATTATTAGTCAACATTATTTTTCACCTGCTTGGAAAAGTATAGTATTACTCAAAAGTTGCTCTTTTCACGAATGACTTTTTTAAACTGTAATTTATTTTATTACATTTAAATTAAGAAGAAACGATTCACAAAAGTCCATCAAAATCTTCTTTATTGATTTTGATTGACAAGATCAACAATTTCTTTAATGGTATAGTCCTTTAAATATCCACCCAGATGATCTTCAGCACCTAAAAAAATGGTAAACAACACTCTTTGCATATTTGCTCCCACTATGCACTGTTCATTTGATTCAGGACATTTAGGCTGTAATGCACCTTCAGAGGTAATCTTATATATGTCCCAGAGGTTAACCTCACTAGGATCTAAAGCAAATATAAATCCGCCGCCTGTTCCTTCTTTTGATTTAATAAAACCATGTTTTTTTAATAAACTTAATACTTTCCGAATGCGAACTGGGTGGACACCGGCACTTTCTGAGATATATTCACTGGTTGACATCCGGTCTGGCTGTAGTGCAAGAAGAGTTAAACTGTGAATGGCAAGTGTAAAATCACTGTTCATGACCTGCCTCCTATACATTCATCATTTTTCTATTACCGCTAATATTAACTATTATATCATTTATTATACTGTAATGATAAACGTTACAGATTGGACGCACCGTAACTTCAATTTACCTGTTACTTACTTTTTGAAGTTAGTTTACCAGACACCTGACTAAGAGGCAATTTTTTAGATTATTAACACCTTTAGCTTGTTGCATAGTCCTTGGAAAATAAACGATCATTTTTTGTTTAGTCACCCCATTGTTTTCATATTAATTGGCCTCTTTTTGCGATTCGATGTTTACAAATGTACGAAGCCTACGTGGTAAAAACCTAGTTATTTCGTCCTCGTTATATCCAACCTGTAATCGTTTTTCATCTTGGATTATTGGACGGCGCAACATTTTGGGGTTGTTCATTATTAATTTATATAATTCATTAAGTGGAAGAGATTCAATATCTACATTCAATTCCTGAAAAACTTTTGAGTTAGTCGAAATAATCTCGTCCGTCCCTTCTTCTGTCAGGCGAAGAATCGATTTAATCTCATCGATCGTAAGGGGATCAGCTATTATGTTTCTTTCAATATAATCAATCTGATGTTCCTCAAACCACGCCTTTGCTTTTCGACAAGAACCACAGCTTGGTGTTGTAAATAGAGTTACCATGCCTTTACACACTCCCTTTTTATCATTTATCTCATTATCCTATGCTCAACACCATTTAAATGTAACAAAAAAAGTTACAGTTAAGGCAATAAAAACATGTTATTTTCAAATTGAACTTTTTATCTAGAAAGAACTAAACCAAACATCTATACTGTAATATTAATTTTTACAGTTAAATAAGTCAAATGTAATTTTATGGGTACAATAAATTAATTTTATCAGTGCACGTTGTTTTCAAACGAATATAGGGTCTAGCCAGCTTTCTAATAGGCTAGACCGCTTTTTCATTACCATTATTTTATTATTTCCCATTTCTTATGATTAGCTAATTCTAAAAGACGAGGTTCTGGGTTAACAGCAACTGGATTTCCTACTAATTCGAGTACATTTAAATCAGTGTAACTGTCCCCATATGCAAAGCTATTTTGCCAGTCAACTTTCTTGTTAGACAGATGGGCATTAATAAATTCCTTTTTCCGTTCTCCGTAAATATAGTTTATTGATGTCATCTTACTTAGTTTTTCATCGTGATACGGAATACTGCTCCCAATAATACAATCAAAGTTAACATTTTTTGTGACTGAGTTAAGGAGTGGCTCATAAGCTCCTGAGACAAGCATCGTGTAATACCCGTCCATTCTATGTTGTTCAAGTCTATGTAACATATGACCACTCAGGTTTTGACTCATGTTTCCTCCGAGTTGGAAAAAAAACTGCTCAATTTCTGCTTTTGGAGCAGAACCAAAAGCTGCTAGATAGGACCGCATCGAATACTCTTTCATTTTTTGTTCGGGGTAAAGTTTACATTTGTATGCTACGTAAATTGGTAAAATCCTATGGAAGAATTTCCGATACATCTGAAAATGAATAGGATGATTCTTCAAATGACCCATCAAAAGTGGAAAAGTCTCTTCAGGAAATAAAGTTCCATCAAAATCAAAAATTGCAACCTTCATATTATCAGCCTTTCCTTGTATTCTTTTTCAAAAATTCTAGGACTGTGTAATATCTTCTCACTTCCTAAACTTCCAAGCCTGCTATTCCGAAGCCCCCAAAATGCCATTACGATTCAATCTGCCTTTTTAAGCACTACTCTACTATACATGAAAAAGGTAGATAGGTTACATATATCCAGAAAAGAATAATCCCAATCAGTGAGTGCACTGTCTGGGTTTAAAAAGCCTTTTTTTATTAAGCTTTCCACCTCATAAATGCACCATGGTCAATACCCCATCAAATCAAAAAAAGATTCCCCCAATAATAACTAAAAGAATGAACAATATGACAATTATTACAAAAATTGATTTATATTCAGTACTCATTTCATAAGCTCCTCCTCTTTCCTTGAAGAATAATTCATCCTATGCAATAGCCCAATTATTGGTCACTAATCATTGCAAGATTTATATATTGAAAATTCCTCAATAATATTAGGTAGAATTGAAAATATCATTTAGCTAACAAAGATCATACTAGCAATATCACATGAAGAAGGTGCTTATTACTTGAATTCACGAAAACATAAACACAAATAACCCCGTTCTAAGAAAGAACGGGGTTAAAATAAAGTTTTTATTTTTTATATTCAATTCTTCTTTTCTTTTGCATTATGTCATGCTTATTCCGATGGCAATTCGTTAAAGAACGCTACATCCTCAATAGGAAGACGTGTAGTAGGATGTCCTTGTTTCATTGCTTTTCCGATAGCAATGAGCATGACCGGCACAAACTGCTCGGAAATTCCGAAAGCTTCAACGAACTTCGCTTTATCGTATCCTCCCATTGGAACAGTGTCGTACCCTTTGGATCGTGCGACAAGCATGAGTTGCATCGAGATTAGGCCACCATCCGTATATACAATTTGGCGAGCGACTTCAGGCTGCAAGTTTGAGTACATGCCGACTGTTCGTTCGATGAATGATTTAGCCGTATCAGCCGGCATATAGCCTGCTTCAACAGCCTGTCCATAAATTTTTTCGGCTTTCTTGTAGCTTTCCACATCGCCAATCACCGCAATAACAGCAGATGCTTCGACTACTTGTTGTTAGTTAAACGCGATTGGCAAAAGCTTTTTCTTCAACTCCGGTTTATCAATGACTAGAAAACGCCATGGCTGCAGGTTCGAAGACGAAGGAGCCAAAGTTGCCTGCTCCAGTATTTCAGTCATTTCTTCACGTGAGATCTGCACTGTTGGATCGTATGCACGAACAGAACGACGTTCACGAATAACATCTATAAACATTTTCTGTTCTAGCTTTTCTATAGTTTGAGAGTTTGACATAATAATTCCTCCTAGTAATGACATGATAGTTTAGTTCAACTCTACTATGAACATTTTAAGAATATCTAAAGGGTTATTACCCATCATAAAAAAAATAAAAAATGATACTTCTACCACTAATGTTTGTATCTTACTATGTTACCTTACTGAGATTGAATCCAAATGTCAAAAGTAATGCACTAGTAACTTATCCTCTATAAATAGACACGATGCCGTTTGTATATAAAGATCATTCTAAACTGAATGGATATTGAGTTGGTTTAATTGTTGGTTTACCCAGTTTTTATAAGCACAATAAAAAGTGCCAGGCACCAACCAAATTTGGTGGTACCTGGCACTTTTTTCAAGCAAAAACTTGGCTCGTTTTCATTACTCTCTCTCTTGCAGCAATATACTCTTGATGAAGCTTATCGACGTATTCCGCTGTACTCGTGACCTCATTTATTGCTCCAATTCCCTGACCGCTTCCCCAAATATCTTTCCATGCCTTTGCCTGCCCACTACCGCCAAAATTCATTTTCGATGGATCGCTTTCTGGAAGTGCATGAGGATCCAAACCTGCAGACCGGATGGATGGCGCAAGATAATTGCCATGTACACCAGTGAAAAGACTGCTATTTACAATATCATCTGAGGTACATTCCACAATCGCTTGCTTATATTCATTCGCTGCCCTCGCTTCGTGGGTTGCAATGAATGGCGAGCCAATATAGGCAAAATCTGCCCCAATCGCTTGCGCTGCAAGAATGGCATTTCCGTTTGCAATCGAACCCGACAAAGCTAACGGTCCACTAAACCATTGGCGAATTTCCTGAATCAATGCGAAAGGACTCTTATCACCCGCATGACCGCCAGCACCTGCAGCAACTGCAATCAAACCATCTGCTCCTTTATCAATAGCCTTGTGTGCGAACTTATTATTGATTATATCGTGGAACACAATACCTCCATAGCTGTGTGCAGCGACATTGATTTCTTCACGGGCACCAAGTGAGGTGATGATAATTGGAACTTTATACTTCACACATAGATCCATATCATGTTCAAGCCGGTCATTGGTCTTGTGGACAATTTGATTAATCGCAAATGGCGCAGCTGGACGCTCTGGATTTTGTGCATTATATGTTGCTAGCTCTTCTGTGATTTCCGCCAGCCATTCGTCAAGCTGCGATGCTGGCCTTGCATTTAATGCTGGCATCGAACCAACGATTCCAGCCTTACATTGCTCAATAACGAGCTTTGGATTACTAATTATAAAAAGTGGTGAACCAATAACAGGAATCCTCAAATTATTAAGGATTGACGGAAAGTTTGACATAGAATCTATTCCTCCATTCAAATTAAGATTATTTAGAAGATAGTTTACTAGTAGAATTATTTCTATTATACAGAAAAACTGTAATAATATGGTTATATTATTTCAAAAAAATCATTGCTGTTTGTTCTCAATAAAATAAGGGACTTCCAAGGAGTCCCTTTTTCAAAAGATAGATTTCAATACTTATTCCCTATTAAGTTATTAACTCGTTTATCAGTTTGATGGCACCATTAAGCCGATCGAGATAATCTCCATTCAAGATTTTATAATCGATGTTATGACTTTTTAATAAAGTCTTTAGCTGCTGATTATTTTTCACCCTTACCTCATCCTCTCCATGAACCCGGAGCCCGTCATTCACCCACTCCACATCGGGTTCAAGGTATAGCCAAAGATCGTAAACTTGACGTTTAGCGATTTCATCTAGTACGGTCTGATACTCATTATTGTAGAGGTTTGAGTAAAATTGGGTTACGATGGCTTCTGTATCAATAAATACTAGCTTATTAGCTTTTTCGATTGCCCTTATTTCTTCCATCTTATGGCCATAAGCAATTTTCTGGTAATCTTCTACTGAGATAATACCATCACACCCGCCTAATTCTTCACATACAATCCGACCGTATTCTTCTACATAGGTGGTATTATAGATTTTGGCGAGGTTTTTCGTTAGAGTTGATTTTCCACAGCTTTCTGTACCAACCACCACGACCTTCTTTACAAAATAGGGTTTCACCATGTCAGGAATGAACGACCAATGTCGAAAAACACCTTCTTTTCGTATCACCGTTGCGGAGATGTTCACATGTGTGCGGATAGGATCAATTAGAAAATGCTTTGCAGTTGGATACAGTTCCTCAAAGATGTGGTTATATTCAGTCTCAGAACTAAAAACATAATCTATCGGTTTTCCAATTGCCTTTTTGATTAATTGAGCTCCTTCATTCCAGTCGTAATCATCATTTCCTTGATAGTCTTCAATCGATACTACTTTTACATTTGGCATATCCTTTGTTAGCCTGGACAGCCAGCGTAAACGTATTTGAGCTGGAATGTACTCCATTTTAGTATCTCGACACAATTCTTTATCACGCTTTTCACTATGAGACAAAATTACGTAAAATTCATCCACGGTGGATGAAGCCTGAACAATGGCATACACATGGCCAAGATGCAGCGGTAGAAACTTGCCTCCAAAGAATCCAACACTCATTTAGACCACCTCCTGATTTTGTTTTACATAAAGTTTTCGCCAGTTGATGTAGCCATATAGGCTGTTTACGAGAAAGGCCGACCACATAACCAACATGGAAAAATCATTCCCGCCTTGAGTGAGTAAAGCACTTAGCCACAGGAAAATCGATAAAACATTTACTGAAATCCATAGGATCCATTGCTCCGCAAATCGTTTTAACATCAGAATTTGTGCCGCTATCGACAATACATTTGTTGCTGAATCCGTCCATACATTGTTGCCGCCTAGGTATTTCAAGAAGAACCCATAGCTGATTGTAAGGATTAAAATGGATACCACTGTATAGATCCAGCCTGTTTTTGTGAGTCTATTAACTTTGACATCTTCTCCTTTAACACCATGTTCTGTTTTGTTCTGTTTCCATAAATAGATCCCGATAAATTGTACCGGAAAGTAAAACAGCGTATTGAGCATGACTTCCCCATAAAGGCCATACCCATAGGCAATATACGCATAGGTTAACGTTTGAACAATCCCAAAATAATAATTGGAGATTTTCCCCTTTGCCACTAACACCACGCAGAGCATGCCGGTTATAGATGAAATCAGGCCGATAAGTGAGTCTGACCAAGCAAAATATAGATAAATGTTAACCAGTGTAAAGGTGAACAACCACCCTATTTCAAAACGTGTCCAATTCCTAAATATCCCCATTCGTTCTCTCCCCTTCACCCTTTTGTTTTTTACCCTTGTAGTTTGTTTCTGTACACAGAAACAATTGGTTGAAAGTCATTAAAACGGTAGAGCTGTGCGGGTGTTTTGGAATAGCTATTTGATTTCTTAGGTTTTCCATTTTCTGTTACTGCTTCTATAAAAGGCAGTGTTGGTGCTTTTCTGAAAAAGGCTGCATCTGTCGATATCGATGGATCATCCAAAACGGTCAATAAAACTCCTTGAAGCTCTGAAAGGACAAACTGTTCTGGAAGAAAATGCTTCGCAAGTGTTGTTAGCGCCATATCCTTTTTAATGAACCATATTGCATCCTCAATAATGATTCGGTGGTCAAAGGCAAGGTTAAGGACTAGAGCCTCTTCCATAGTAAACAGTTGTATATCTTGTGCGTCATAAGTTGTTTTACGATTCTTTAGGGCAGTTTCATTCGCTATCACATAATGAGCATTTGAAATAATCCATCCTCTTTTGTCTCGGCTGGGGGAATCATAGACGCCAAAATGCTTAATCCGCAGTCCTTCTACTCCTGTTTCTTCAACAAGTTTGCGTTCGGCCGCTTGAAAAGCTGTCTCGCTAGGACGAACAAATCCTCCCGGTAACGCCCACTTGCCTGCTTCTATATTTGGATTCCCTTCATGATCCTGTTCACTACGTTTGATCAGCATAATTTTCAATTTTTTTATCGGAGGTTTATACTCGCCATTACTCTCAGATGTGATGGTAAAGACAGCAATATCGCTGGTATAACCATCTGGTGTTGTAAAGTTTAGTTTCATTTTATTCACTCCTTTAATTAACAATTTGTTAATTGTTAATTAAAATATATTCTAAAATTTGTTTTTAGTCAAGAAATTTCTGGAAAAACCTAAAGCTACTCCCCTGTACAAAACTTTTGTATCAAAATATAGGCGAATGTCATAGTATGTATCCTTCCCAGAAAAAAGGAGGTTCTCGCAAATGAGTTCAGAATATGGAGTAGGTTTAAGTTTTCCTTTAATCGTTATATTGTTTATCCTGCTGGTCATTATTGGTGCAGCATTTTGGAATGGTGATGACGAGTGTTGCTACGGTGGGACTTATAGCGGCTGAAGACCGTAGGACAGCTGACTAAGATAGAACACACATGAAAAAACTGTGATTTCTTTTTTGTTTCATAAAAAATAGCCTAGAGGCAGGTCCCCTAGGCTATTGATATTCTTTTACTAAGTATTTTACTTACTATATTGCTATTAATTCACAGAGACATCCCCTGATTCTATCAATTTCTGAAACTCAATAAAATATTGTAACGATTGTGGATTTAGCAATGAATCTGAGTTAACAGCCTGATTTACAGGAATTCCCATTAAAATTTTCTTAATGGGCACCTCAATTTTTTTACCGTTCAATGTTTTAGGGAGTTCATTAACACTAATAATTTCATTTGGTACATGTCTAGGAGAACAGTTTTGTCGAATGGTTTTGTTAATATGCGATTTCAATTCCTCTGAAAATGGAGTACCCTCTTTTACAACGAGAAATAATGGCATGTAGGATTGCTCACTATTAATTGGTATATCGACAATCAAACTATCGTGCACTTCTGGTATACTTTCTAAAGCACTGTATATTTCACTCGTCCCCATCCGAATTCCGCCCCGATTAATGGTTGCATCTGAACGACCAAACATAACACCAGATCCTCTAGAGGTTATCTTAATAAAATCACCATGCCTCCAAATATCAGGGAAAACATCAAAATAACTATTTTTGTAACGTTCCCCATTTTCATCATTCCAAAAATAAATTGGCATGGATGGCATCGGTTTTGTAACCACAAGTTCCCCAATTTCATCCACTACTTCTTCTCCTGCATCATTAAAGGACTTAACAGCTACTCCTAAAGATCGAGCTTGTAGTTCACCAGAGTATACTGGCATTAACAGGCTTCCCCCTAGAAAACCAGAACAAATATCTGTTCCTCCGGTAGTAGAATAAAGCCAAATATCCTTCTTCACTTCTTGATAAACCCACTCAAACCCGCTTTCAGGCAATGGTGAACCTGTTGAGCCTATGCTTCTTAAGTGTGAGAGATTAAATTCTCTTGGTTTCACATTTGATTTCATATTGGCCACTATAAAGCTTGCACTTGTGCCCATCATGGTCATTTTGGTAGATTCCGCAAACCTCCACAGTGTTTCATCATTCGGATAGCTCGGATTCCCATCATATAATAGGACTGTCGCACCAGTTAGCATACTACTAACAACTATGTTCCACATCATCCAGCCTGTTGTCGTGTACCAAAAAAATCGATCTTCTCTTGTTAATTCCATCTGAAGTCCGTGAAATTTTATATGTTCAAGCAGGATTCCACCTTGACTTTGAACAATTCCCTTTGGTTTTCCTGTAGTTCCAGATGAATATAAGATCCAAAGCGGATGGTTAAATGGAACAGCTTCAAAGGTTAATGGGACATTACTATTTTGACTTATAACCTGATCCCAAAGTACGGAATTCTTCAAACCTGATAATTCAGGTTGATCTTGGAGGTTAGGAATAATAATTGTTTCTTCCAAAGTAGGTAATTCCGTTTGAATTCTTCCAACTAATTCAAGTCGGTCGTATTTCTTTCCTCCGTATTGGTAGCCATCTGATGCAAACATTACTTTTGGTTCGATTTGTTTAAACCTATCAATAACACTCTGGATGCCAAACTCCGGTGCACAGCTTGACCACACTGCACCAATACTGGCACATGCCAGAAATGCTGTTACTGTTTCATGAATATTAGGGGCATATGACACAACCCGGTCACCTGGCTTAACCCCTTTAGACTTTAAATAGCCTGTAATAGCAGCTGTATTCTTTTTAAGTTCAGCCCATGAAAGCTCCTGTTGTGGTCGTATTTCCGATTGATAAATGATAGCAGCTTTTTCTGGTGTTTCTTTCCTAAATATATGTTCTGCATAGTTTACTGTTGCACCAGAAAACCAATCGACATTTGGCATTTTGCCTTCAGATAATACTTCATGATAATCACTTTTGGCAATAATTTTATAATAATCCCAAATGGCAGACCAAAATCCCTCAAGGTCTGTAACGGACCATTCCCATAATTGATTGTACTGTTCAAACTTTAGCCCACGCGTTTCATCCAGCCATGTCATAAACTTCTTTATGTTTGATTTTTCTTGAATTTCACGTGAGGGTTCCCAGAGTAAATTTCCACTAACATTTGCGGTCTTCAATCTTATCCCCCCTATCAAAATCAATCCAAGCTTGTGTCTAGAATCGTGCATCTAACCTTGGATTTTCAAATCCTCCGTTTATCGATACTTGAAAATTAATTATTTTGAAGAAATGGTTTCTTTTAAAAAATCAGCTTCACGTTTTTCTAGAAAAGCGGAAATCCCTTCTTTTCCCTCCATGCTGCTTGCCCTCTCAGCAAGGACTAACGACTCCTTACTCATTTGGGACTCAAGTGTTTCTTGCAGCGAATGATAAAAAAGCTTTTTCGTTTCTCCATATGCTTTCATTGGTCCATTTGCAAGGTTCTCTGCTAACTCTAGGACAACTTCTAATAATTGCTCATCGGCAACAACATGGTTGATAATCCCCCACTCACTTGCCTCTTTTGCATCCAATGGACGATTTGTATACATTAACTCAAGTGCCCGTTTCATCCCAACAAGACGCGGTAAGAAATAACTTCCTGAACCATCCGGGGTTAATCCAATCTTGTTATACGCCATGACAAATTTGGAATGGTCAGAAGCATAAGCCAAATCACAGGCACATACGAGACTCATCCCGGCACCCGCTGCGACTCCATTCACCGCACCAATAAATGGTTTATTCATTCTAGTAAAATAGGAAATCGCTTGATGCAGATAGGCGGTAACACTTTTTAGATGAGAACTGATTTGTTCCCCTTTCTCAGCAAAGCTTCTTAAATCTCCACCGACTGAAAACTTATTTCCAGCACCTGTAATAACCACCGCTCTAATTTCTTCGCTCTCTGAACAAAATATTGCAAGGTCCATAAGTTCCTTTGCCATTTCTAAATGAATGGCATTTCCAGCTTCCGGACGGTTTAATTTAACAATTCCCACATGATTTTGGATTGTTAACTGAACAAATTTATTTTCCATATTTATACCTTCTTTCTTTTTTATTAGCTATGTTAATGGTAACTGTTGATTTTAGAACTCTGTTGATTTGTGCGGAAGGCGCGAGACTCCTGCAGGAAGACTGGGCAGGGGAGACCCCGCAGGCGCTTTAGCGCCGAGGAGGCTTCCCGAACCGCCTGCGGAAAGC
>NZ_NPDD01000128.1 GCF_002272245.1 Bacillus sp. 7884-1
CGGTCTCTGCCTGTCACTGCGGTGATTATTCAAAGAAGCATTCCTTAGTGGAGCACAAATCAACAGCCCAATTTTCACGGCTATATAATTAAAGCTTTATACCCTTTCTAAAATCATGGCAATGCCTTGGCCACCGCCAATACATAGGGAGGCTAATCCATACTTAACATTTCGTTTTTTCATTTCAAGGGCTAATGAATATGTAATTCTTGTACCGCTAGCACCAAGAGGATGCCCCAAAGCAATCGCTCCGCCATTGACATTCACTTTTTCCCTATCTACCCCTAACTCTTTGATGACGGCTAGAGATTGTGCAGCAAATGCCTCGTTAAACTCAAACAAGTCAATATCACCTAAGGATAATCCAGCATTCTTTAGTGCTTTTATACTTGCTGGAACAGGTCCAATCCCCATGATTTTCGGATCAACCCCTGCTACTCCCCAAGAAACAATTTTAGCTAATGGTTTTAAATCATGTTCTAGGACATAATCTTCTGAAGCTAATAAAACGGCTGCTGCACCATCGTTTATACCACTTGCATTTCCTGGTGTGACCGTTCCGTCCTTTTTAAAAGCTGGCTTTAGCTTGGATAAGCCCTCAACAGTCACAGCGTCTCTAATATATTCATCGACCTCAATGAATAATTCTTTTCCTTTTCTATCTTTCCTCACAATAGGGACGATTTCTTCTGCAAAACGTCCGTTATCTCTAGCTTTGATTGCCTTTACCTGCGAATAAACAGAAAATTCATCTTGTTCTTTTCGAGATATCTCATATTTTACCGCGAGATTCTCTGCCGTCATTCCCATTCCGCAGCCACCATATTGATCAATGAGTGATTCCCACAGCATATCCACTACCACAGGTGCTTTATTTGGTGAACCAAAGCGGGTACCCTTTAACATTTGAGGTGCTAAACTCATATTTTCAGTTCCACCAGCAGCGATCACTCTTGCCTCTCCTAATGCAATGGACTGTGCACCCGATACGATGGACTGGAGTCCTGAACCGCATAATCGATTTAAGGTTAGTGCAGCTGATGACTCTAGCATTCCGCTTTTTAAACCAATATGTCTTGCCAAGTATGCTGAAGCCTCTCCCGTTTGGATAACATTGCCGAACACAATTTCATCAATATCTGAAGCTGGAATTCCACTTCTTTTAATGGCTTCCTTTGTTGCTGCCACACCTAAATCAATGTCGCTGACATCCATTAATGAACCGCCAAACGAACCAAATGCAGTTCTTGCCCCATCTACTATATATGTTGCCATTTATTCTCCCCCTACCATTTACTGTTTGATATGTGAATGACTCTGAAAATATTAATCTCTAGGTATTGATTCCTAACTTGTTATCTATTCAGTTTGGGACTGCATGGAATTCAGCAGGTATTGGACCAAAATTCCTGCGATGGTAGAGCATCGGTTCTTTTTCATGAACCGTTATATTAGTGACTTCTCCAATTAAAATAGTGTGATCCCCTGCTTCGACTTCCTTATACTTTTTACACTCTAAAACTGCAAATGTATCTTCGAGAATTGGCATATTTTGTGATGAAAGGCCCCACTTGCAGTTGCCAAAGCGATCCGTATTTCTGCTGGCAAATAGTTGACAAAGCTTTTGTTGGTCACCAGCGAGCACATGGACGACAAATCTGTCCGCCATTTTAAAAGTATTCAAGGAAGAAACATGATGATCTATCGACCATAAGATAAGCAGCGGATCAAGGGAAACGGATGCAAAAGAATTTACTGTAAGTCCGACGGGATTACCATTTTCATCGCATGTCGTAACAATCGTTACTCCAGTCGGATAATTTCCCATAACTTCTTTAAAAAGGTTTTGCTGATTTTGTTTCTCCATCTTTTTCACTCCTTCTATACTATCTATCAGATTTTCTCATCCTTACTTATCAGAACAATTTGGAAAGAATAATTAACAAGGATCTGATTTCTACCCTTTCTAGGATATTAGTCAGATCCCAATTCATGGTATTGGAAAAACTAATTTCTATTAAAACTCTAATTACATTTCGTTTTCATTTAGTCTAAAAAACAATTAAATTAGAACCGTATTAGGCTCCTGACCACAAAGAATTCGCCCATATAACTCAAGGTTTGTAGTAGGAACAATAACTCCGTGATTTGTAGCACCGCGTGCGTCACGTATAATTTGTGATAGAAGGTTATTTTCCGCAATCAACCCTCCGCCACTTTCAGATGCTAGAATATCGATGGCTTCCCAGCATAATCTAACCGCATAGCCGGAATCCATTCGAACACGGGCTCTATTATGAAAATCCATATATTCACCACTAGCAGCACATTTATCAATATCATCAGCAGCACGGTAAACATGCAGAAGTGCGGAGTCAATTTTCATTGCAGCTTCGGCTACTTTTAGATGGGTAACGGTCGCTTCAGCCTGCGAGTTGTGCCATGTGTATTGAATTTTCCGATTGGGTAGTTTCTCCAAAAAGATTTCCAATGCAGCGCGAGCCATGCCTAGCGGAGGCGATAAAAGCACAAGTGCTAAGACAGGTACCAAAGCTGAGTGATAAAGTGTTTCTTCCTCGGAATAACCTGATTGATACTCCCCATTAATTGCCTTTGAAAGCGAAATTACCCTTCGTTCAGGAACAAAGATATCCTTAACAGTAAGACTATTGCTTCCGGAGCCACGCAGACCCGTAGTGTACCAATCGTCTTGAATCTCGACATCCTTCATTGGAAGGACCGCTAGACCATTGTCAATGATTTGCCCACTTTCATCAACGATTGGAATACCTAAAGCAGCCCAATTTGCATGTAGTGAGCCAGATCCAAATCCCCAAAATCCATTCTCAATTACATAGCCGCCCTCAACACGACGAACCTCGCATTTTCTTGGTTCAAGTACCCCACATGTACGTGCATTAGCTTCTCCAAAGACCTCCTGTTGCACATCCTTGGGAAAAAGAGTAGCCACAAGCCAGTTACAAACGTTCGTTAAAGTCGTAACCCAGCCAGCAGAACCATTTCCGCGTGCTATTTCAGAATTAACATCAATAAATGTACGAATGTTTACTTGATGACCGCCAAAGCTTTTAGGAATAGTCAAATTGAACAATCCCGCCTCATTTAAAGCTTCAATTGTCCCTTCAGGAATTCTACGAATATCATCAATTTCCTTTCCTTGTGCACGTAATTGGGGAACAAACTCTGCAGCGCGTTTTACGAGTTCCTCGGCCACATTGGTTCGGTCTTTTACAATATTTTCATTGATCACTATACTCAATTCCCTTCAGAATAAATTAATATTGATAAAAATAACCACATTCTTAAAAAGAATAATACTGACATTAATCTTGGGAACTGTTACTTTAGCTGGTGCTTAAGTTGTAGTCATTCATCTTGCTCTCTTAAACCTTGGCCAAATCCACTTCAAATTCCGTTCCCCAAGCACTTAGTGATTCCCAAACTTTTGGTTTTAGCGGCAGCTCCTCATGCCAAGGACGTGGTTCAAAAATGCCGAGTTCTGGAATAAATATATCCATGTCTGTATACAATTCCACTACATTTTGTTCAGGGTCATAATGGTAGGTTGCAATATTATGGCCTGCCGTATGACGTGATGGCCCCCAAAGAATTGGGTAACCTTGTTTCGCCAATAAATCAGAACTTGCATACTGATGACTGGCATCTTTTAATTGGAAAGCAATATGGTGTAGCCGCGTCTCATCTGATGCCACAATATTTAGGACATGGTGCTCGGTATTACAAGTTAAGAAATTTGCAAAGCTCTCACCGATTTTATCTGTAAACGAAAAGCCTAATGCATCCCTGTAAAAATGGATGGTTTCATTATAATTATTCGCATAAAACGCAACATGTCCTAATTTATGAGGAACAACCCCTGAAGTGCCAAAGCCAACAGTTGTTTGTTCCATCTCTATAAATAATTCAATCGTGTTTCCTGCCGGATCCTGTAACTCTATCAATCGTGAAATACCAGGTTTAACATCAACCTTAATAGTAGAGTTAATTCCTAGTACGTGTAGCTGCTCCTGTACTTCTTCTAAGCTAAGATTGCCATCTAATTGGTATCCATAGCGGCGAATCCCTTTTTTATCAGAAGGAGTAATTACGATATTATGGTGGTCAAGAGCGTTGCTTAAATAAGTAACGCCATCCACTTCTTCTGAAATACGAAAACCCATTGTATTTGTATAATATTCCACCATGCTATCCGCATTTTTTGAATTAAAATCAACATACGCTAATCTAAAAACTTTTACCTTTGACATATCCCATTCCTCCATGTGATTTAATAATAGATAAGAAAATCCTTTGTTAAATGTAATTTAAGAGAATATGATATAATTCAAATTAAGACTTTCAGAGTCTGATAACGTCTTACCCGTTTTTCTTTTGCCCCCAAGCAAATGAAAAACGAACCACAATGGATGCCGGTCCATTGTTCTCTAGCCAGCAGCTGTATTAAAAACAAGATTTATTTGTGTTTATGCAGTTGCTGGAATCATGAATCTACTAAATTGTTTGGATAAATTTTCAACTAGTATTGGTAATTCAGCTAAACTCTCTGTACCACCAAATAGATAGAAATCTGGGCGAACCACAACCGCTTCAAGACCAGTATCTTTAAAATATTGTTTGTATTTTCCATCGACATCCACAGCTTTATCAGATATTGCCACTTTGTCTTCTGATGATTCTGAGATTTCAATAAATTTAACACCGATGTCCTCTAAAAACGAAATCTGTTCTTCACTTAATACCTTCTTAGGATCATTCACAGGACTTATTATCGTCCATCCATTTCCTACAACATCATCAAATAAACCTGTTTTCCCTCTATACTTTACCTGACCTTGGAATGAAAGTTTCCCCGTGTATTTTTTATTTTTCCCGTCAGCTGATTAGTAGAGAATACCTTCTGTTAGAAATGGGAATTCCGGAAATTCAGGAACACCACTTGTAAAAAATGCCTCATCTCTTTTTCTAGCTTCAACCGAATCTATTACGCAAATGACATTTCCTAAAAACAAGGCTGCTTCAACGACCTCACGATTATGAGGTTTACGCTCTTCTGTATAACTCTCTAAAATAGACTCTGCAGCTTTTCCACATAGAATAAGGTCTAGCTTCCAAGCTAAATTCATAGAATCACGAAGACCAGAACACATACCTTGACCCATGAACGGCGGAGTTAAATGAGCTGCATCACCTGCTAATAGGAGCCGTCCTTTTTGCCATTCATTCGCCCATAATGCCTTAAATGTATAAACTGCATGCCGTTCTAATACAGCGTTACTAGGAGTTATATTCCAAGGTTCAAGCAAGCGCCATGCTACATCTACATTGTTAAGGTCTTCTTTTGTCTCGCCAGGAAGAGCCATGAATTCCCATCGTCTTTTCCCTGGGCCACCTGAAACAACGGTTGTAGGGCGGGCTGGATCACATAGCTGCAAATTCATAGGGTTCCATTCTCTATCCTCATTCGTAACGATATCAATAACAAGCCAATCTGCTGCAAATCCAAGGTCCGTAATTGTAGTATCCATTTTTTTACGAACAAAACTGTTTGCACCGTCACAACCAACAACATACTTTGCATGAATGGTACGAGCTTCCCCCTGCAGGTCTTTTACCATAAGCTCTACATGATCCTCAAATTCCTTTAACTCAATTGCTTTATTACCCATTTGTACATTTACGCTTGGCAGTTTACGGCAAGCAGCATCCATCACTTTTTCAAGCTCTGGCTGATTGAAAAATAAATGTCCTGGCCATCCTGAAATGCCATCTTGAGAGAAATCGAGGGCCAATAGTAATTGCTGTTCAGCATTTCGCCATTCATATAAATCAGGGACTGGTTGTAAGATTCTTTCAAGTTCACTATTTGGAAGAATTGATTGGAGCATTCTCGCAACCTCATCATCCAAATGAACGGCACGGGGAAGTGGATAGGCTTCAGAAAATCTTTCATATACCCCAACCTTCCATCCTTTTTGGCCAAGTAATGCAGCTAAAAGCTTTGATACAGGTCCATAACCAACAATTGCTACATCAACCATTTCTAGTTTCATTCTCCACACCCCTATACAAAGATTCTCAAATTTAATCAAAATCTCCATTTTGTAAACGCATACATTCGTATCAACTATTAAACTGATTTATTTCATCTACATGGACGTTAAATTTATTTATGTAAGAACTAGAGGTTGCTGGGATATTTAATCCCAGCATTTTTGAAAAAATACAATTTTAAGAAATTGCTACTTTACTAGAAACAACTTTATTTACTTGTTCACCAAGATCAATTTTCCCATCTTTACTCTTTATTTGACAACGAATAACATCCCCATCATTCAGATATTTACCGTTATTGATTTGACTTTCAACAAGCAAATCTACTTTCTCAGCGTAAGGGACCAGATGGCTTGATAGTTGTCCTAGTATCTCTGGAGTAAGACTGAGTGCTACTCCGCCAGTTGTACCGGTAATAACCAAATCACCTTTTGAAAGATTCATAATTTCTGAAAGCTCTGTTAAGGTTTCAGCAGGTTTGTATAATAATTGATTCGTATTTGCTGATTGACGTAATTCTTCATTTACCCATAAATTTAATTCTAGATCATGTATGAGTGGAACCTCTTCTTTATCAAGTAAGTACAAAAACGGTCCTGTAGGTCCAAAAGTACGGTAGCTCTTCCCTTTTAACCATTGCCCCTCAGAGAGTTGTACATCTCTTGCAGAAACATCATCCATAATTACAAGCCCTGCAATATATTGGTGAAGATTTTCATCAGTGACTTCAACGGATGAAGAGATCTCCGTACCAATGACTAGCCCCAGCTCAATTTCATAGTCTAACAACTTAACATGAGACGGACGAATAATCTCTGTATAGGGACCACAAAGTGTGCTATCTGCTTTACTAAAAAACATATTATATGGCGGCCGAGCTGCTTCCATACCAGATTCAGCACGATGAGAGGAGTAATTGGCACCCTGACAGACAATTCTTGCTGGTTTAGTCACAGGGCTTAAGATGGTCACTTCATTTAATGAAAGAGATTCACCTTGTCCTTGTTCTATTAATTTTCTAGCTTCTTCGACACCCTTTTCTAAAAAATGAGCTAAAGAAGTATACGTATCCCTTAATACGGAAATACGGTTATTTGATACAACTCCCCACTGTTCTTTCTTTTCCTTTTCAAATCTTACTACTTGGATTCCCACATTTAACTCCCCCTATTTTTTGGTTTTTGAAGTTCAGTGAAACTAAGAATATAATTTTTCCAATATCCTTTTAACCCGCAGGATTAATTCGATCATTTTATCATGTGCCAATTTTTCATCACGCACCATGATTGCTTCATATATAGAACGGTGTCTTTCTAATACTTCGTTTGTCGGAGTATCAAATGGAGATTCTGGATAATCCTTAGCTGCGCTTACCGTTTTTTCCCGGCTAATGACGAGCGCTTTCCGGAGAGTTCTAACCGTATTGATAATTAAGTCGTTGTAAGAAGCACATAAGATTCTTTCATGAAAATCATAATCGGCAATGGCCCATGCCTTCTCATCTCCGATTGATTGCTCGAGTCGATTGAAGGCATCCTTAATGCTTGCCAAATCCTGTTCGGTTGCTCTTTCTGCCGCTAAAGCTGCTGCCATTGGTTCTAGCCCCATTCTAACTTCTGTTAAATGCAGGAGAAAATCACGATTATTCTCATCTTCAAGCACCCAGTTAATGAGTTCTAAATTCCACCATTGCCACTCTGAGCGTGGAAGAACAATTGTACCAGCCCTTTGATTCGATCTCACAAGCCCCAAAGTAGATAACGTTTTAAAGGATTCACGGACTACCGTTCGACTAACATTATATATTTCACCTAAATCCTCTACTTTTGGGAGAATTTCTCCTTGTTTTAACTCACCGGTAACTATTTTACGTCCAAGTTCGCTAACTAATTGTTCACTTCTATTTTTCATAAAGCGGTAACACTCCTATCCTTACTATGTTTTAACCTTACCACAACAACAATGGTATTCCGACTTTTTGGGATAGAAGGTAAAAAACAGGATTCCACTCAATATTGAAAGCGTATCCATTTTATATTGAAAGTCTATAACACCCCCTTGTGATTAAGATAGCTAACAAGTATCTCTCGATGTAATAAATATTATTTATCTGATTATTATAATAAATAATATTTATTATTTCGTCAACCTACTTATGAAATTTTCTAATAACTTTTTATGTATATTTTTTACTGCTATAAATAGCCATCCTAGTATGTTCTATTTTGTAAATAGAACGAGAGCATATCCATTCATGTGGATACGCTCTCGTTTTTTGTGGTCAACAAAATGCTTTTTTGGTATGGATTTGTAGAAACTGTATGGTTTTTTGTAGAAGCTGTACGCATTTTTGTAGAAACTGTACACTTTATTGTATAAACTGTACGGATTTTTGTACAAGCTGTACGCTTTATTGTATAAACTGTACGGTTTTACCGAAAAAGCTGTACACTTCACACGAATTTTCAACTTTTTCTAAATGATTTCCCATTTCTTATGATTAGCTACCTCTAAAAGCCGCGGTTCTGGGTTCACAGCAACAGGATTTCCTACTAATTCAAGAACGTTTAAGTCCGTGTAACTATCGCCATATGCAAAGCTATTTTTCCAATCTACTTCTCTATGGGACAGATGGGCATTGATGAAATCACTCTTTCGTTCCCCGTATATGTATTTTATAGAAGCGTTCTTAGATAATTTCTCATCATTATAAGGAATGCTGCTTCCAATGATACAATCAAAATTTACATTTTTTGTAACGGAGTGCAGGAGCGGCTCATAAGCACCGGACACAAGCATAGTATAATAGCCTTCCCTTCTATGTTGTTCAAGTCTATGTAACACCGGCTCACTTAGGTTTTGACTCATGCTCTCGCCAATTTGTGAAAAAAACTGGTCAATCTCTGATTTTGGAGAAGTTCCAAAAGCAGCTATATACGACCACATTGAATATTCTTTCATTTTTTGTTCGGGGTAAAGCTTACATTTGTATGCAAGATATACCGGTAAAATTCTAAGGAAGAAATTCCGATACTTCTGGAAATGCAGAGGGTGATTCTTCAAATGCCCCATCAAAAGTGGAAAAGTCTCATTAGGAAATAAAGTTCCATCAAAATCAAATATTGCAACCTTCATATCATCAGCAGCCCTTCATTTTATTACAACTCAGAATAACATGTCTCACTTTATATAACACATAAAATACAGCATTTCCACAAAAAAAACACACAGCCATCATGTGAATGCTGTGTGGTGAAAATATAAATTTCTCTATTTTAGAGTTTATTTTCCCTTATTTGTAAAATCCCCATTGGTATATATGTGATGATAAATACGATGAGTCCAACTATTTCAAGGTTTACATAATACATGATTCCACTACCGAAAAATGATAATAAGGTCTCTGTTTCTGAAGGGCTCGCTAGGAAGAAAAAGTTTGTGTCTAACAATATATTCAGGAAGAATACTGGGACAGCTATGATATTCAAGGTAATAAAGCCCGTTAAAATAGCTTTGAGAGGAACTCTGTACCGTTCGAAGAGGATAAAGTACAAAACCGCTAAGGGAATCGCTGAATGATGCAGGAAATATTTTAAGAATCGAAAATGAGGAAATTGGTAGACGATATCAGGAGTGACCATACTTAAAATGGCAGGAAGAACTCCGATAAAAAATAACAGATTAAACACTTTTTGATTGGGTTTCAAAAATAAAAACAGGGATAAAAACGTACTGAGGGAACAAAGTTGTAATGGGAGATCCGCCACTTCCCATTGGTTCGTTAGGATTAACCACAGATGGAAAGAAACTTCACAAAGGACTAATGTAGTAAATAATGTCCATTTTATGATATTTTGGTATGATTTAAGATTTTTCCTGAAATACACGAAAAGGAAACAGGTTAGAAAAAAGAGAATTAACGTCATAATATGGGGCATTGAAAAGAATGTGAAAGTCTGCATTCCGGTGACAGAAAACATGATAACAACACCTCTTTTCTGAAGAATTCAAGGGTAATATGAATATATGACTACCACAGTCCGTACTAGACGTTGTTTAACTATGATTTATATAATTAAAAGCCCCAAACTCTATTAAAAGAGTTTGGAGCTCTAAACTTAATTCGCAACTGTATTTTTGCTTATGTTATTCGTTTGATGAATGATAAGCGCTGCAATCCCTTGAATGATTGTTTTAACAATGACTTGACCTAAGATTGCAGATGGAACGGCTTCCCAAGGAAGGAAGTTAGCACCTAACGGGCTCAGACCAAGAACCACGAAAATGGCTGAGTCCAAGATCCCTCCGACAATTCCGCTGTAAAGTACACGTAAACTCATTGGTAACTTTAGTCTTGAATAAATTTCTGTATCCGTTGTTTCTGCTATCGCGAAAGTAACTGCAGATGCTAAAACGATGATTAAAGTATCACCGAGAATAGATGAAACAACCGCGGATAAAAACAGTGCTAATCCTATATACATGTACGTCTTCTTTCTGCCGTACTTGTTTTGCACCAGGTCACGGAAGATAAATGTTGCACCGATTAAAAATGTTCCCATTGGGACAATAAAGATTCCCATTATTAATGGTGTGAATGCTGCTGTTACGACGTTTGCAGCAATGATTGAAACTAAATACAATAGTATTCTCACAAAACTACTCTCCCTTTATTCTCTATGATTAACAACAAAAAAACAGCACCTCTAAGAGAAATGCTGCTTCGTCTTAGTTTTTTAACGAGGGGTGCTACAACCTCGACCACAGTACGCGGATTTTTATTTAGGATTCACCTATTTTACACTTATCTAATTAATATGTCGATAACTTTGTAAAAAGATAGCCATATAGTCTTTTACATTTTACAAATGGACCGGTCCAATTAAGCAAAGCCTTAAATTAAGCTATTATTTTACTTATCTATTGGAGTTAGAGATTTTCATAATTGGTGGAATCTGCTGTTTTCTCTCCGTTCCAATCCAAACTAAACCAAGAATAATCACAAGTCCACCAACTATTTGTGTAATCCAAATTGATTCATTAAAGAATAACGCACCCGCCACTGCTGCCGCAGCGGGAACAAAATAACGGAAGAAATTTGCTTTGGCTGCGCCTACATGTTTCATACATATATTCCATATAACAAAGGCAGCAACTGTGCAAAGTAACACATTGTAAGCAACGGCTCCCCATGTGATGATAGAAAGGTTATCCGTTTGGATTCCACTCCATTTATTAACGGTAAACGGAAATAAAAATAGTGAACCAAATAAAACGTACCACGCGGTTACACGAAGAGGTGAGTATTTCTTCATCAGCGGCATACACGCCAAATTAAATAGTGCACCGATTAAGCTGATAGCTAAAGCAATGTAGTTTCCTATCATATACTGAGAACTGAGATCAAACCCATCTTTTCCCCCTAGGATGATCAGCGTAACTCCCACTAACGCAATAAAGCCGCCAATTGCCACTCTGATGCTTATTCTTTCTCGAGTAAATAACGGTGCAAAAAGAGCAGCAAAGATTGGCCATGGTGCAACATTTAATAAAGAAGCATTAGCAAGGGTTGTATATTTGATAGAGTACATAACCATAATTTCTAACGCGGTGACACCAATCAATCCAATAATAGCGAGTTTTAGCAAATCACGTCCCTCCACTTTTACACTGCCTTCTGTCCACTTTAAAATAAGAAATAAGACAGGCAGGGCTAGACCAAATCGAAGAAATACAAACACCTCAGCTGGAAACACATCCATTGCCCATCGTGAAATCCCAAAATTGATTCCCCAAACAACGGATACGAAGATTAATCCTAAATAATAAAACGTATTTGATGTCATGTTTTCGCCTTCCATTCACCCTAAAAATAAAACACATGCAATAATTATCTCAAATAAGCCTTACCATGCACTAGTAATATTTTTAGTAACTGCCAGAAAAATATAAGAATAATTTCAAAGAGTCACTGTTATTGTAAATGAAGGATTAAAAGCCGACTTACCTTCCAGTAATGCGGAAGGTAAGTCGGCTTTTTTCAAATCCTAATGTTTCTGCGTAAACTAATACTTATAATGCCGTAATCGCATCCAACGCTATTTTCATTTCTGCTTCCACCGCGTTGGAAACCAAGTCATTGTGTGGATTATATTCGTCTCGCAGCTCTGCATCCGCATAGCCATCAATGGCCATAATCGCTCCAGCTTTTATCCCTTTCAAAGCGGCAATAACAAATAAAGCGGAGTTTTCCATGTCTACTGCCAGAACTCCAGCTTTTTTATAAAGCTGATGTGGAAATTCAAGAACTCCAGAATAAAAGGCATCAAGTGTAAGGGTAATCCCCTCATTTACAGGAACGTCTCCCCCAGTTAAAACTGCCGCATTCATTAATGCCTCAACAATATTTCGGTCTGCCACTGCTGGAAATCCAGGAGGGACAATTTGTTTCGTTAACCCATCACAACTTACAGCAGCGGTACTGATCACTAGGCTTCCAGGTGTAACATCTTTTTGATAAGAACCAGCTGTTCCTACTCGAATGATGAACTGTACACCACCCATAATAAGTTCTTCAAAACATACCGCTGCCCCAGGTGCTCCAACACCATGGCTGACTACGGCTAGCTGACTCCCCTTCCAGCTTCCGCTGTAAGTGTGATACTCACGATTTTGAGCGAGTAAAACAGGATTATCCAATAAATCGGCAATAATCTTGGCACGACCTGGATCCCCACATACAAGAACACGTTCTGGCAGGATATCTGATGTTAATTTTAAATTTGGCAATTGTTTAGTCAAAGTCTTTTCGCTCCCATTCATCCTCTGGTATTGGCAGGTCTTCCCCTGAGAATCTTTCTTCTTTAAACGGATCACCATTGATATGGAAGCCGTTTTGCTCCCAGAACCCTGGCTGATTTTGGTCAATAAACTCAATTCCTCGGATCCATTTTACACTTTTCCAAAAATAAAGGTGTGGTACGACGAGCCTAAGCGGCCAGCCATGCTTTTCCGTTAGAGGCTCTCCTTCAAAAGAGTGGGCCAAGATAACATCCTCTTTGAGCAGATCCTCCAAAGCAATATTGGCTGTATAATCATGGTCTGCATGCAACATAACAAACTTACTTTTAGGATTCACACCAATCTCCTTTAGGAAATCACTGAATTTGACACCGGTAAAGCTATTATCAAAACGAGACCAGCGCGTGACACAGTGGATATCCACGTTGATGGTCGTCTGAGGCATTTTTTTGATTTGATCATAAGAGAGTACGACCGCGTTGTCGACTTCACCGAACACCTTTAAATTCCATTTTTCCAAATCATACACAGGCACGTCTCCTTCATGAAGAATCGGGAAACGTTCTGTTAATGCCTGGCCAGGCGGAAGTCGATTAGCCAGCTTGGGATCAACTGCCGGAACTCTCGTCTTTTTAATTCTTTCTGCTTTATTCATGATTTCATTCCCCCTTCTTACCTAGAGCTTTGCTGCCCAGATAGCTGTGAATCTGCCCCGCGGTCCTTTAGGAAGAACATCGCAATGATTGTAATAATATAAGGCAGCATTGCTGTAAATTGAGTTGGCATTGAAAAGCCCTGAAGTCTGATACTTAACGCATCCATCAGCCCGAATAACAAGCTTGACCCTACGATTCCGATTGGGTGAGACTGACCTAACATCATCGCCACAAGAGCAATAAAGCCCCTTCCAGCCGTCATTCCCTCTGTAAACATCGTAACTTGACCCAGAGAGAGCTGGGCACCTGCCAAACCGCAAAGTATTCCACACGCCACAATTGCGCCATATTGCAGAAGTGTAACCTTTAAGCCAAGGCTTCTCGCAGCTGCTTCATTTTTCCCAACCGCGAGAACGCGAAAGCCTGTAACCGTACGGTAAAAGAAAATGTACAACACTATTGCTGCTAGAAAGGCGATATATACGAGTGGTGAATGTCCCGAAAGAAGGTTCCCAACAACCGGAATGCCTTCAATCACCGGGATGTCCAGCTTCGGAAGTCCTTCCATGTTTTTATCATAAAAGGCACCTTTTACATTAAAAATGGCTCGGAGTCCAAACGTGGTCAAACCGAGAACTAAAAAGTTGATAGCAATACCTGCTACGATTGGGTTTGCTTTAAATCGAATGGCTGCCAAACCGAATAGCAGTGAAACAAGTACAGAACCCAGTGCACCTACTAAAACAGCGACAAGCACATTCCCGCTAAAGTAATTTCCAACGATGGCAGAAAAAGCACCTGCTAATATTAAACCCTCAAGGCCTACATTAAAAATTCCAACACGAGCACATAGGGCTCCTCCTAAAGCTGCCAAAAGAATAGGACTGATCATTCGAATCGCTGAGGTAAAAAAGGAGAGATCAAGCAGCTCCATGGATGTCACCCGCTTTCTTCTTTACTTTCCACCAATTCATGGTGATTTTTGCTGTAACAAAAAGAATAAGAACTCCCTGAATCACACTGGCAATTTCCAACGGAACCTCTGTATTACGCTCCATTCCCATTGCGCCGGTTTGAAGTGCGGCAAGCAGAATCCCCGCTACAGCTGTACCAAGGGGATTGGAATTTGCCAAAAGGGCTGCCATTAACCCTGTCCAGGCATAACCTGGAACGGTCAGGGAACCTTCTACATAACGATATTGTGATCCGAGGACTTCAACCGTCCCAGCTAGTCCTGCGATTCCGCCGCTAAAAAACATGCTGAAAAGGAGCACCTTTATTTTATTAATCCCGCCATACTCAGCAAAGAATGGGTTATAGCCCAGCATTCTTACCTCATACCCCGCTGATGTGAATCGCAAAATAATATATAGAGTAATCGCCAAAACAATCGCAATAACAAATCCCATATGAACACTCATACCTTGGAATAACTTAGGCAGCCATGCCACCTGATCAATCATGTGAGTCTGTGCTAATGCAGCCGATCCACTTTTGTCTTGAAACGGCCTAGAAACTAAATAACCTGCAAATAATACTGCAACATAGTTTAAGAGTAACGTAGAAATCAATAATTGTACTTTGAATCTAGTTTCCATCCACCCCGCCAGGAGCGACCATAAGCCCCCTGCTAAAAATCCAGCCAGCAATGCCGCCAGTATTTTGATAATTCCTGATCCTGGAACATATAAAGCAGCAAGTGCTGCACTTACCGCACCTAACACCATTTGCCCTTCTGCTCCCATATTGAAGACACCAGCTCGAAAGGCAATCGCCAGCCCTAAACCAATCAATATTATAGGAGTAGCCCGCGCAAGTGTTGCGGTAACAAAGTAAAAGTTTCCGAATGCCCCGTCCCACATGACTTTATAGGTATCCAAAACAGATGCACCTACTAGACTAATAGCAACGGCCCCTGTCAAAAGCCCAATCAACACGGCCATAAGAGGCTGTATCAAGGATTTAAGCAGTTGTTGTAGTTTTCGTTGAAGCTTCATTCTCGTTTCCTCCTGCCATAAGAACACTTAATCTCTCTTCCGTCGCTTCATTTCGATCGAGGATATCGACTATTTTTCCTTCATACATCACAGCAATCCGGTCAGACAAAGTCAGGATTTCTGATAACTCTGACGAAACGAGGAGAATACCATCTCCATTATTTCGTTTCTCGATAATGGCTTTATGGATATATTCCATGGCACCGATATCGACACCACGTGTAGGTTCAGCCGCAATGAGAAAATCTGTTTCAAATCCTAGTTCGCGGGCAACAATTAATTTCTGCAAGTTTCCGCCTGATAGGTTTCCTGATTTTTCATCTAATGAAGGTGTTTTAATTTCGAATCGGTCAATCCATCCTCTAACAAGCTTGCGAAATGCATTAAGTTTAATAAAGGAAGATTGATTGAAATTTCTCTTTCGATAATATCCCATCAACCCTGTCTCTTCTACAGATGCTTCTTTCGCCGCTCCCCATAAGTAACGGTCTTCAGGTATATGAGCGAGACCAGCATTTCTTCTATAAGTCACTGTTTTACCTGAAAAGATTGTATCTCCTAAGCGTACACTGCCACTATCAATTTTTCTCAAGCCTGTAATCGCCTGGATCAGTTCTGACTGCCCATTCCCCGATACTCCGGCAATCCCGACAATTTCTCCACGGTGTATCGTTAAGGAGAGTTGATCCAAAATTGGTTTCGCATTTTTCCCGCCGATCGTAAGATTTTCTACCACAAGAAGCGGATCACCGTCCAATTGGATTCGGTCGGTAAGCTTCTGGAGTTGACGACCAACCATCATGGTGGCTAACTGTTCGACATCAGTATTTGGTGTTAAAACATTTCCTGTAACCTTCCCATTTCTTAACACGGTTATTTGATCTGCTACCCTCATCACTTCAGGCAGCTTATGTGTAATAAGGATAATACTTTTCCCTTGTTCCGCTAAAAATTGAATTGTTTTTAAAAGTTCCTCTACCTCAAGAGGTGTCAAGACTGCTGTTGGTTCATCGAGAATAATAATATCTGCACCCTGATATAACACTTTTAATATTTCAATTCGCTGCTGTTCACCTATCGAGCAATCCCCTGCTTTTTTCAATGGATTGACGTTGATTTTATAATGTTCGCTGAGTTCCTTCACTTTTTCTGCCGCGACACTTCTATTAAAGAAACCATTTCGTTTCGGTTCATGACCAATCACAATGTTTTCTGTTACGGAAAAATCAGAAAATAACATAAAGTGCTGATGGACCATACCGATTCCATTTTCAATCGCATCCAGCGGTCCCGAAAATTTGACGGTTTTACCATTGAGTACTATTTCCCCGCTAGTCGGCTGTTCAAGACCGTAAAGCATCCGCATGAGGGTCGTTTTGCCGGCACCATTTTCTCCGACAATGGCCAAAACCTCTCCTTTTTTCAGATGTATTGAAATCCTGTCATTCGCAAGAAACTCACCGTACTTTTTGCTCATTTCCTTCATTTCTAACACATAGGTCATGGTTTTCCACCCCTTTAAAAATCGAAACCGACTACAATGTGCAGTCGGTTTACTTTTTTCAGATTAATTGCTTAATGGATTTTTGATTTCTCTTTTTCCAGTAACAATTTCTTCGTGAAGTGCTTTTACTTGGTCAATAACTTCTTGTCCAACAAAGGTGTTAAGAGGAGTTTTGCTTTCATGTGTTACATATGTTAAGCCAACACCCTTTTCCTTCAAACCATACTCGACAATACCTGATTTAAAATTGCCATTTGCAAATGCTTTTACCGTTTCATATGCCGCCGCGTCTGTCCCTTTAAGCTGTGACAGAACGACATGCTCTGGATCAACCTCTGTACGGTCAACGTCCTGGCCAGAAGTAAAGAATCCTTGTTCTTTTGCTGCCTCAAAAACACCTAGGTCGCCGACTGCAGCAGCGCCTGCTACGAAATCTGCTCCTTTAGAAGCTTGTAACAGTGCTAATTCCTTCGCTTTTGCTGGATCCGAAAAGCTTCCTGCATAGTTTACAATAAACTCTGCAGCTGGATTGGTTTCCTTTAATCCTTGTTCAAACGCAACTGTCCATTTTTTCATAAGTGGAATATCCATTGCCACTACCATACCAACTTTATCGGTTTTGGTAGAAAGACCTGCTGCAGCTCCTAGTAGGAACGCCGCTTCGTGCTCTCGGAAATTTACACTTTGTACATTTGGAAGGTCTACAACGGTATCAATAATTGCAAATTGACGATCCGGATTTTCTGTTGCTACCTTTTTCAATGCATCCTCTGATTCAAAGGAAGATGTAATGATTAAATCATATCCTTCTGCTACAGCTACGCGAATATTCTCTTCGATAGCAGAATGATCAGTAGATTCGATTGTTTTTAATTCAACGCCAAATTCTTCTGCCGCTTGTTTCGCACCCTCATCCATTTGCTGGAAGAATGGGTTTACACCGATTTTCTCAGGCAGAACAAGAGCAATTTTCTTCTTACCCTCTTTTGATGATGTTTCTTCTTTACCTGTTGATTCCTCTGCTCCACATCCTGCGACGAGCAGGACTAAAGCCACTACGAAAAGTGAAAGTAGTTTTCTCATGATGTTCCCCCTGTAATATATTCGTTTTTATTACTATTTGTCTATTAATTTACTAAAAACATTTAAATATAGCAATACAAATATCGAACATTTTTAAAGTATTTTAATGAATTGTTCGTGTTTTTCTTTTATCACCTAATAAAAATACCCTCTTCCGAAAAAAGGAAGAGGGTTTATGTATTTACTCTTCCTTATTTTTCAGAACTCACTCGTTCTGTAGGATTTGGCACCATACTATTAAAAATAGCGGTTGCCGGGCGTCATCGGGCCAGTCCCTCTGCCTCTCTTAATAAGGTAAACAATATGTAATATCAGGTATTTTTAGATAAACAATATAAACATCTAAGTAATATTAAAAACTTAATTTATTATATTTTAAAAATTTTATAATTACAATACATTTTAAATATTCATTTAATAATGATTTTAAAACTTCTTTAAGTTTTCATCTAAAAAAAGCCGACTCATCCTTCCAATATTCGGAAGGTAAGTAGGCTTTTATAATAATTATAATTAGAACACAGTTCAAACCTTAATTTATTTACCAAGTCCAATTTGTGATAGAGAGTAACATTAAAGTAGCTGCAGCTAATGCAATATTCTTTAGGAATTGATTCATCTCGCCTACTTTTGCATTTTGATCTGTTTCCTTCCAGAAATTATGCATGATAAAAGCTGAAAGAACGAGGAATATTACTAACAAATACAAGCCCCATTCAATCCAATAGGCCGTTAGAATACTCAATCCTCCAGCTAGGAGCATTAACCCGGTTACGGCAACAGAGAGCCCTGGTGCTGGGACCTTCTTATATGATGCATACTGCTTCAAACCTTGAAATTGGATGAAATGATTTAGACCAGAATAAGCAAAATAAAGACCAAATACTGCCCGACCAACCAGCCATAGCCAATCCATTCAGACATCATCCCTTCATTAGGTTAGTTACTTTCTCTATACATATATACGAATATTTATTAGAATATTCCGTCTTATTTAAGATTTTACATTCATTTTATTACCTGATTATTCCACCTATGGGAACACCCTCCTAATGACCACAGTCCCTTTCACATGATATATTCATTATCGTAGTCGAGAAAAACAAACATGAAATGGTGAGTAATCGCGGCTCATGTATACATGAGTTGAGGAAAGTCCAGGCTCGCCCGGTGCTGAGATGCCCGGAGTGTTCGTGCCATCTGCAAAGGTGGGCAGCAGACTCGATTCTGCTGACGGCGGGGAAATTATGCTAAGTCCTTTTTGGATATGCTTTGAGTACCCTGAAAGTGCCACAGTGACGAATTCTTCTGGAAACAGGAGAAATGGAACGGGTAAACCCCACGAGCGAGCAACCCAAACTTTGGTAGGGGCACCATCCTGCGGGAAATGAACCAAACGGATGGATTGGTCTTCGTGACCGATAGTCATATGATTACACCTGTTGTGCGAGATTGGCATCGTTTGAGCACGCAGGAACAGAACCTGGCTTACAGCCATTTCATACGCCGGTTTAATAAAATATTACACATAAGCAAGCGTCTAGCCTATACATACCGTGCTAGACGGGGAGTTGGCGGTGCCCTGTAACCCGCAATCCGCCATAGCGGGGTTGAATTCCTGCCTTAGGTTGAATCATGTAAGGTCTGCCTTGTGAAAATAGTGTTGACAACTGGGTCCTACGCAATGGAAACCTATGAATTTGGTCAGGTCCGGAAGGAAGCAGCCATAAGTAGTCCTATCTATGTGCCGGAGGATCGCCTAGTTTGAGCTAGATTTCACAAGTAACGCTTGGTTGGTCCAATCAATGGCAGGTGCACGGTTTTACATAAGAACCAGAGACCATAGGGACGGTTCTCTTGGTCTAATCTCACTGGAACATAATTAGATTCAAAAAAGTGCCAAGCAGTATCCAA
>NZ_NPDD01000129.1 GCF_002272245.1 Bacillus sp. 7884-1
GGAACCGTCCCCATGGACTCGTTAGGAGGAATGCATTGTGAAAATGGAACATGTGGGGATTATGGTTAATGATATGGACGAGTCTTTAGCGTTCTATCAAAACATCCTCGGTTTAGAGTTAAGAAATAGAGAGTGGTTAAATGACAGTATTGAGCTTGCCTTTTTATTTTTTCCAGAGCAGCCGAGTGTAGAGGTTGAACTTGTCTACGGCGGCCCGGTCGAAAACGAAGGAATCGTGAACCACTTGGCCTTTACTGTTGAAAACATTGAAGCTGAGCTCGTACGCTTTAAAGAAGCAGGCGTCAAATTAATAGATGAAGAACCTCGAAGCATTTTAAATGGTACAGTAAAAATCGCCTTTTTCCAAGGTCCGAATGGTGAGAAGCTAGAACTAGTAGAAAGATAAGTGAATAGAGCAATAGGAGAACAAAAAAGAGGGGTATTTTCAATCACTAAACTAAGTAAGTGAGTGGTTCGCCGCTCTCTTTTTTTTGTGCTTTTTTCGATCTGAGTGAAGTCCGTGGAAGTCCGTGGGGACGGTTCTTGTGGACCAGATTAAACAAAAAAAGCCAGAAGAACCGTCCCCATGTCCCCCCATGTCCCCCATGCATAGGTTTTGCTCCTAAGATGAATAATATGGAAAAAAGGATATTGATACATGCAGAATACGTTAAGATTTATTTCTATCGTGTACACCATTTTGCTTTCTGTGGGCTTGTTTGCACATGTGGAGATCATTCCTTTCCTGTTAACGACAGCGAAAAGAGATTCTTGGATTAGTATCCTCGTAACGATTATCATTCTACCTTTATGGATTTACGTTCTATACAAGATTATCGCGATTGTAAACAAACGTTCCATCATACAGCTATTAAAGGATAATGGGAGCAAGCTTAGTTATTACCTCCTGCTATTACCATTAGCCATTTATATGCTGATTGATGCTTTTGTGACGGCGCAGGATATCATTTATTGGTCACAATTGAGCTACATGCAAGGATTTAACAGTTTTACACTGGCTCTTGTCTTACTCATTTTCTGTTTGCTATGTACGGAGTCTGGCTTGTTTTCCATTGGGCTCTTAAGCAGTATTCTTTGTCCCATCGTCATTTTTTTAGGATTTTTTATTTCGTTTGCCAATATGAAGAAAAAGTATTATGAACTGTTATTCCCATTGTTTACGGATGGCTATTTACCAATGACGAAGGGGCTCCTATATACTTCTTTACCCATCTTAGAGTTATTTATCATCATTTTTTTAACTCCGGTATTACAAAAGGCTGTTTCAAGAAAGCAATTATTCGTTGTTGGTTTATTAATCATAGGGTTAACGCTAGGACCTACGATGGCAGCGATTGTTGAGTTTGGACCTGAGCAGGCTTCTGATTATCGATATCCCGCTTATGAAGAGTGGCGCTTAATTTCCATTGGCCGATATTTTTCTCATGCGGATTTTTTTGCGATTTATCAGTGGCTTTCAGGTGGAGTGATAAGAATCAGTTTATTTGTATTCATCGCCTCTCGAATTCTTACGAAAGGAATGGCGAATGTAAAAATAGTAAGGATCCTATACGGTATCATTTTTATCGCTTGTATTTATCCATTTGATCAAAGTACATTCTCTACCATTATCTATGGATATTTCAGACCTCTGTCGTTCTTTTTATTAACCATACAAATCTCAATCTTGGCGTTATTTGTTGTGAAGAATAAACAGAAGTGGTCAGGAGGCAGGATCGAATCATGAATGAACATCTTTTCTCTTTTGAAAACCTGCAGAAGCTTTTCAACCATTCATCGGATATTGAAGTCAAAGAGGAGCATTCTGAGGGGAAATCCTCCATTTTTGTCTATTGTAAACCCTTAAGTGATACTAGTCTGATTCCCTCGTTTGTATTGCCCTCTATGGAAACTTCCAGCTCCATTTATCAATCTTTACAGATGGAGGTTATGAGTAAAAAGGAAGTCGATGCTGAAAAAATAGAGGAAGCAATTTTTTCAGGGAAGCTAATGGTGGTATCACCTGGAGATAAGATTATTTTTTATGATATTAGTAAATCTCCCACAAGACAGCCGGATGAGTCGGTGGCAGAGGTTTCCGTTCGTGGACCGAAGGATGGATTTGTTGAGGATATTACGACAAACCTTGGACTAATCCGCAAAAGGTTAAGACGAAATCTTTAGTGGTAGAAGATTACACGATCGGCAAAAGAACGAATACAAGAATTTCTCTCCTTTATATAAAGGATATTATAAATGGTGAGATTCTAAGAGATATACAAGGACGTCTTACGGCTTTAGACATTGATATACTAACAAGCACATCTATGCTGATGGAACATATTTTGGATAATAAATTTACGCTTATTCCTCTAATTGACTATACAGGTAGGGCTGACTTCGTCGCGGAAGCCGTCAATCAAGGGAGGTTTGCCATTATCGTGGATGGAGCGCCGACAGCGTTGATTGCACCGGTCAATTTGTCTTTTCTTTTTAAGACCCCTGAAGATGTTAATACGAGTTTTTATTATGCTTCAATGGAAAGAACCCTGCGTATTCTTGGTTTATTTACAACGACTTTTCTGCCTGGCTTTTATACGGCATTAATCACACATAATGTAGGGCAATTACCCCTCCCGCTCATTGCAACGATCACGGTTTCGAGATTAGGATTGCCATTTTCACCATTAATTGAAGTCTTACTCATGCTCGTCATGTTTGAGTTATTTAAAGAAGGGGGGGCACGCTTGCCAAAGGGAATTGGACAAACCGTTGCCGTTCTTGGAGGATTGATTATAGGTGATGCAGCCATTCGCGGTGGTATTACAGCACCGACCATGCTGGTTGTTGTTGGGGTTACAGCCATTTCTAGCTTTACTCTTGTTAATCAGTCTCTATCAGGTAACATTTTTCTCTTAAGAGTGTTCGTCCTACTCTTTAGCTACTTTATGGGGATTTATGGTTTTTTCATCAGCCTCATGTTCGTTTTTCTATATTTAACAAGGTTGAGGTCCTTTGGGGTTCCTTTATTAGCGGATATCTCTTCGCCAAAAGGTAAAGATATCCTCTATACTTTTTTCCGCATTCCGTTTTCATTCATGAAAAAACGGAATGCAGCTTTACATAATAAAGATGGCACGAGATCAGGTGAATAAATGAGAAAATTTTTATACATGATCTGTATTCTTACTGTTTTAACGGGTTGTGCTAAAATTCATGAAATTCAATTCCATGCCTATGCAGTCGGGATTGGAATTGACTATCAGAATGATGAATATCACGTGGTACTCCAGTTCCTAGATTTTTCAAATGTTGCCAAAACCGATCAAGGGAAAAGTGACCAGCCTGGCATTGTTTGGCTTGGCGAAGGAAAAGGAAAAACCGTTGAAGATGCGATTAATAAGATCTACCAGGGTATTCAAATTCCAGTAAATTACGACCAGTTAAGTGTATTTATTTTTGGAAAGTCTTTATTAGAAAACAGATTGAGTAGAACCGTAGAGGCGTTAGATACGAATTTCAATATCCGCCTAACGGGCTGGGTTTACGGTACGGAGGAACCGGTTGAAAAGATTTTTACCACGAAGGTTCCGTTTAATTATGCCTATACAAACGCTAGGATTGTTCAGCCAGAATACATGCAGCAGCAAGATTCTTCTATTCCAGCTTTGTCGCTGCAAGGACTTGTTTACCAACTACATGAACCAACCAAAACGATATTAGTGCCAAGTATATCTACAAATGATGCCATCATCTTGAAGGATCAAGATAAATTGCCTGTGACCATTTTTAATGGTGCTTATCTTTTGAAAGGGGAAAAATTGAAGGGGCACTTAACGGAAAAGGATCTTGAGGGTTTTATTCGGGTGAATAACAAATCAGTTCGGTCACCCGTCACTTTTAGTGAAAAAAATGCAGGCGAGGATGCATTGGTTCAAATCGAATTATTGAACCCAAAGATGAAAAGAAAGGTGAAGAAAGATCAAAATGGGGTACAGATTGGTTTAGATATAAAAATCTCTGCCATTGTTAGAGAATCAAGCAAAGGGATTCTCGCCCCAAGCGTCAAGAGACAGATTCAAGAAGACATACGTAAAGAAGTATATGCTGCCTATTTAAAAAGTCAAAAAATCGGCGGGGATATTTATCAATTTGAGGACTATCTATACCGATTTATGCACGATGATTGGAAGTCGCTTCAAACCAGCAGGAAATTCCCCACATTAAATAAAAATGACATCCATGTGGACATTGCACCATTAAAAAGCATAAATAAAATCAATGCTGGGTTCGATACGCTGCTTAATAATAAGTGAGACAGATGAGACAGGGGGAAGGACAGGGGGACGGTTCTTGTGGTCATGTTTAGATATAATTGCCAGGAGAACCGTCCCCATGTCCCCCCCCATGTCCCCCTTTAGTCCTCTACCATATTAATGGTAGAGGTCTTTTGTTTCATTTGGCCAAATCATAGTGTAGGAGAAAGGAACTGAAATTAGGAATTGCTAAAAATTGGGTGGAAATTTGAAATGCTTTGTCCATTCACTTCTCATAATCTCCTTCTTACCTGTCCTGCTGTAATAAAATTCAACAAAAAACTCACAAAACCCTGCAAAGAAATTTTCTTTTTTACAACTATTATAGCATTTGGTGGAGACCGTGGGGACGGTTCTTTTGGTCTCAAATGACCATGAGAACCGTCCCCACGGTCCTCGGTCCCCCACGTCCCCCTGGCGTAAATGCTAAGAAAATCTTAAGATTTATATATAGAGTTTTTTAAGATTTGATGGGTATGATGATTTTAGTAGCAAAAAAGGGGAGATATGATTCATGAACATATTGGTTTGTGATGATGATAAGGCAATTGTGGATGCGATTGGAATTTACTTGGAGAATGAAGGTTATCAAGTGTTTAAGGCTTTTGATGGCATTGAGGCTATCGAAATCATCGATCATCAGGAGATTCATCTTATTATTATGGATATCATGATGCCAAGGATGGATGGAATTCGAGCTACGATGAAGATTAGAGAGGATAATAAAATACCAGTGATCATGCTTTCAGCCAAATCTGAGGATTACGATAAAATTTTAGGATTAAATATTGGAGCAGATGACTATATCACCAAGCCGTTTAATCCATTAGAGCTCATCGCAAGAGTTAAATCACAGCTTAGAAGATATACATCTTTTGGAGGGCTTGAAACCAAGAGTAATGTCTATCAAACGGGCGGACTCATGGTCGATGATGAAAGTAAAACGATTACCGTTGATGGAGAGATTGTCCATCTGACACCGGTACAATATAAAATTGTAAGGCTTCTGACTGCCAACGCCGGAAGGGTTTTCTCCATCGAGGAGATTTATGAGAAGGTATGGAATGAAGCGGCTTTTAGTCCGGAAAATACGGTTACTGTTCATATCAGAAAAATTAGAGAGAAAATAGAAATCAATCCAAAAGAGCCAAAATATTTGAAGGTGGTGTGGGGAGTTGGATATAAAGTTGAAAAAATATAGTCACTCGATTACAACAAAAATTATCGTTTTTATGATCATGATTACCTGTTTTACAGGTGTCATTAAAGCATTTGTTGATGTTGAGGAAGTAAATGGTGGCGACCTTGGTATCGTTTTTGAAGAAAACTACTTTTTAAGCCAGGCATATGTGCGGGAAACGGAGAGTATTGTTAGCAATCTAACGAGACTTCTTGGGGAGTATAAGAGTGAGGAACATATTTTAAATGGCGGGAGTATTACGGAGGAAGAATTAAGAGCCGAAGAGGACCCCTTATTTTCAGACTTCATGTATCAATCCAAAAGTTATAATCCAAATGCTAGTGAAGCGGAAAACTATGAAAAGTTTAAAACCGAATATGCCGATAAAATCGCGAAGGCAAGGGATAGGCTGATAAAAAATGATTTAAGGGAATACCATTTACTAGTGCAGAGCCTAGAAGAGGTTGAGGCGCCAATGTATTATGCAAGTGATGGTGTGAATGAGTATACAAACACCAGTACAGCAAGAGAAAGGTTTAAAACGTATCCTTCCTATATGATGTTTGAGGAATATAAGAGAGACATATATCCAAAAGAAATAATTGAGAATGAACATTTCTATTGGATATCAGAAAGAATAGATGAGCTAGATCCGGAAGGCCATGTTGTTTCGATTGCTTTTACAAAGGGATTTTTAGATGAGAAAATAGAAGAATGGAAAGAAAATAAAGTCATTATTAAGGCTGTTTTTTACCGATTATTAGCGTTCTTAACAGGATTTATTTTTTCGTTTGTTTATCTGGTGCTTGTAACCGGAAGAAAGTCATTTAAGGATGAAGAGCTGCGCATGCATGCAGTTGATAAATTATATGTTGATTTGAATATCCTGCTTGGTATGGGTCTATTAATTATTTGGGTTGTTATGTTGGATGAGTTCACTTCCCCAAACATCGAGAAAATGGTGATTCCGATTACGATCCCGATTGCGGCAGCAGTGTTCGTGCTGATTCTATCGCTCGTGAAGCATTTCAAGAATGGGACGTTCTTCAGGCATACGTTTATTTATCGAATGTTCAGTAGGCTGTTTCAATTTGTAAAAAATGTTTATGATAGCGGTAGTGTTGGGGTAAAGACGGTATTGATTGTCATTGGGTATCCGATAGTGGTTGTGGCAACGTTTTTTATATTCCCGATAACCTTGGGTCTGGCAGCATGGATTGCTTTTAGGAGAGTTAAGTCATTTCAGGCCATTAAAGAAGGGGTAGAGAAGATAAAAGATGGAGATATTCATCATACCATTGATGTGGGGGGAAAAGGAGAGTTCGCGAGACTAGCCGCTAATATCAACAGCATCACCGATGGGTTAAATAAGGCAGTTGATAGCGAATTGAAAAGTGAGCGGTTAAAAACGGAGCTCATCACCAATGTATCTCATGATATCAGAACGCCTTTAACCTCGATTATCACCTATGTGGATTTATTGAAGAAGGAAAAGCTTCCATTAAAGGCAGAGGAATATGTCGAAGTACTGGATCAAAAGTCCAAAAGGTTAAAAATCCTGACCGATGATTTATTTGAAGCGGCTAAGGCTTCCAGCGGAAGTATTCCGGTTCAATTGGAGCGTATCGATATTGTCTCATTAATCACCCAGGGACTTGGGGAAGTCAGTGATAAAATAGAAGATTACGATTTAGCTTTTAAGTTCAATTATCCTAAGGAAAAGGTATACGTTGCAGCCGATGGAAAATTACTATGGAGATCCATCGAGAACGTCTTATCCAATATATTCAAATATGCCCTCAAAGGGTCACGGGTGTATATCGATGTCGAGGATTTAGGAAGTGAAGTGCTTCTCACCTTCAAGAACATTTCAGCGTACGAGTTAAATATTTCAGCAGACGAATTAATGGAGCGATTTAAAAGAGGCGACGAATCCAGAACAAGTCAAGGCAGCGGATTAGGACTGTCCATTGCAGAAAGCCTCATCGATATCCAAAAAGGGAAATTCACCATCCAAGTGGATGGAGACTTGTTTAAGTCGATGATCACTTTACCCAAATATAATTAAAAAGACCGTGGGGACGGTTCTTCTGGTCCAATCTCAATTGGACCATGAGAACCGTCCCTGTGGAAACCTGTGGAAACAAAAAGCTATAGTAATATTATTTAACAAGCGGGCGCTATTCTTTGAAATGGCGCCTTTTTGTATGGAAAGAAAGACAAGTAACCCTTATGATAGGATTCACTTATAGCAGAAAGGAAAATATCCCCTGAACGATTATCTTCAGCGTTAACAAGAGCTTAATACGCTTTAACTCAAAGTTAACATTACCATAAAAAGAAAAATTGTTACTTATTCCTAGTTCAATCTCACTGAAATATTACCCCTAAATTTTTACATAGGAAAATGAAGCGGGGAGCGTTCCGTTGAGTTAGAATTAAGATCCGTCCCCATGCTTCTCTCTAAGAAATCATCTGGTTCTATCCTCTTGTTTTACTGCAATGATAAAATCAATCTCAATCGGAGTATTACTAGGGAGTTCCGCTACTCCAACAGCTGCACGAGCATGATGTCCTTTCTCGCCAAAAATCTTATATAATAATTCAGAAGCAGCATCAAGAACTTTTGATGGTTCAAAAAAACCAGGTGCAGTCTGAACATAGCCTGTTACTTTTAATACTTGTTCAACCTTGTCAAGGCTGCCAATTGCAGCTTTTAAACTGCTAAGCCCTTTTAGCACACACATCTCTGCTAGTTCCTGAGCTTGTTCAATCGTAACCTCTCTACCTACTTTACCTTGAAAAGGAACTTCTCCATTTATTCTAGGTACTTGTCCACTAATGTAAGCTACACCTTGATGAATCATTACTGGTACATAATGGTAAAGAGGTGCAGTTGCTTCCGGTAATTCGATACCTAAATCTTCTAAACGTTGATCTATGTTATTCAATTTCTTGCTCCTCTCAAAATTGTTTTTTTCATGTAGATTTAAAAAAGTAATTTACTCCTTATATTCAAGAGGCGTTGTCAGAAATCCTTCAATTTATCATGTTCAGCATGAATAAAAAAATAACAATTTCTAAAACTAGAATCGATACTTTCTTAAGGAGGATTAACGAATGACTGACCAAAATCAATCTGCCATTGATCGGGGACGCAACATGACAAAACGTGGGGTTGAAGCAACAGGCGATGCAGCAAAAAATGTTATTGATACTGTTGAAGATGTTGGAAAAGCAGCAGTTGACCGTATTTCCAATGCCGTAAAGGATGTTACAGCAAGATAACTTGTTTTAGATTTCTGGTTCCTAGTATAGTAAATAGGTTCAAATAATAAAATCATACTAAGATTGGTAGTGCGGACCAAGGCATTGGTTAGCCTACCATTTTTTATATAGTAGAAGTGAAGCTTTGGAGTGGTCTTCCATAGCTTGTTGCTTCATATCAGGCCTTGGCGAGATGGTTTCTGGGGTTTCGAAGTCCGTTTTGGGAGAATACTATCCCTAATAGGTAGTGATTTCTAAGGACTTTCCGCCAATAAGGACGTGCATTTCACCTAAGACGAAATCAAAAAAAGCACCTATAAAGATGCTTTAATAGATATTAATTGGTTAACTTTTTTCTTATGATATTCATATTTAATTTTTAATTTATCTTTTGTTTTATGATCGAGACAACTATTAAGTAACTCCAGATGATAGTTCTTTCTTACTTTATGCCAACTGTATAGAATCTTATATCTTAATGACATATTTACTGCCCCCTATCTTCGAATTCTATATTGTTCGTCCGTGAAAGCGCAATCATGGGTGTCGTTTTTGAAAATTTACACCAAAAAACAAGGAGAAGACATATTGTAGCTTTTCTTTTCATTGCTCATTATTACGCCAATAAGCTGCACAAGTATTTATTTAAAAACAAGCCAGCAGGATCTAGTTCTTCTCGTATATGAAGGAAGGTATCTTATTATTAGGGACTAAAAAACTATCTGAAGTATAGGGAAATAACTGATAGTAGAAAAAAGGAATTAACCAATAAAGATTAATTCCTTTTTTTAATTTATACTATTTTAGACAAAATTTAACTTGTTGAGTTGTTTCGTCATCAAGTTTAATTGTGATTAGATAAGATCCTGGTGTTAGCCCTTTTGTACTTAAGTTAAAGATATATTGATTAGAGATTGGGTCATATCTAAATAAGTTTCCAGATGTGGATGCACTTGTTGAAACAGCCTCTGCTTCATTTCCAAGAACTTGATTGCTGTATTTTGCATAATAAATTGTTGCATTGGCAGTTGAAATAAAGGCACCTTGGGAATCAGTTAATTGGAATTTGACGGGAACCGTGCTGCCGGCTTTAAAAATACTGGAGCCGTCTTTGTTTATCGGTTGAAGAATTCCACTGAAATTGTAAACCACCGAATAATTTTTCACAACGGTATTCCCTGCTTTATCTTTAGCAGTAATTTTGTAAGTGCCCACTTTACTTGTATCCACTGTACCACTACTTTCAGTTGCAAGTCCGGATAAGTTATCACTTGCGCTCCAATTTACCACTTGATTTAGAGTAAATTGATCTCCATCATTAACGCTATCAAAAACAATAACTGGAGCGGTTTTATCAATATTAATGCCATACACTGTAGTTAAGGTATCATTATCAGCTTTATCAATAGCTGTACCTGTAACAGATTGGTCTGCACCTTCACCAAGTGGAACTGAACCTGTGTAACTTGCTACGCCAGATAATGTATCATTTGCTAAAAAGCTAACAGTGACATCATCATTATACCAGCCGTAAGAATTTGCCTCTCTATCAGGTTGGCCGCTAATAGTCGGATCAGTTTTATCAATATTAATGCCATACACTGTAGTTGAGGTATCATTATCAGCTCTATCAATAGCTATACCTGTAACAGATTGATTTGCACCTTCAACTAGTTTAACTGGATCTGTGAAACTTGCAACGCCAGATAATGTATCAGCTGCTTCAAAGCTAACAGTGACATCATTATTATACCAGCCGTAAGAATTTGCGCCCCTATCAGGATTGCCGCTAATAGTCGGATTGGTTTTATCAATATTGAGGGTAATACTACCGGAACCAACATTACCTGCATTATCCTGGGCATTTCCAGTAATTATCTGATTCTCTCCTTCTGTGCTCACTGTTACAGGTGGATCAAATGATGCAACACCTGATCCATTTAAATCAGAAGCAGCAAAAGAAACTACCACATCTTTGTTATACCAACCGTGCGTGTTAGCTTCGCTATCCGCAATTGGAGTTACTAATGGGTTAATAGTGTCATAGAAATAGGTAAAGATTACTGGTGTGCTTTCATTGCCGGCAGCGTCCTTTGCGGCAAGAGTTACAGAATTGATACCTTGTTTTGAAGCTGGTAAGGCTAAAACATGTGATCCAGATGTAAAGGAACCTTGTGATACGCCATTGACAAACACTTCAGCTGCTTCGTCGAGATTAAATTGAAACGTGCCGGGCAGAGTGTTGGCATTGTAAAAACCGTTAATTTGGTTAGTCAATGATACAATTGGTGCTATTGAATCTCCTGCTGGGGGAGCCTGGACGACATTAATTGTAACAGTGTCATATTTTTCATCTACTACTTTGTCATTTCCAGATAAATCAGTAGAGGACATAACGACTCTCGGTGTAACAGTTGCGGCAGTGGTATTTGGAATAGTGTACTCAAGCTGTAACTGTTTTTTTACATTAAACTCATTGGCATTGAAGAAAACAGTTTTTACAGGATTGCCCTCAAAGTTAGCAGTTACGGTTACTGCACTTGTAGAATGATTTTCAGAGCCGAACTGAGATACATGAATGTTTACAGGCACTAAAATGGTTTCTCCAGGTTTTCCGGAAATTATCCCTCCTTGTTGAGCAACTAATTCGGCAACAAGTTCTCCTTGGGCAAATGCAGCCCCAATTGGTAATAAGCCAGATACTGAAAGAGTAAGAACAGTTACAGCACCGATTATTGCTTGCTTCTGAAACTTCTTCTTCGTTCTTTTTAACATAAAATACACTCCTCTTAATGATTTAGAGGGCCGGTTACACTAGTAGCTTCTTATAGCCAAAGTGTCCAATTAAAGGCTATAATTCAACGCTTCCCCATTATTGTAGGTGGTTAGACATATCACGGCTTGTTCAATATATCGAACACCTATCATGGGAATAATTATAATTTAAACAATAGGTAAAAAATACTATTTCTATTCGACAATATTAAAATTAAATCGACAAAAATAGCTAAATTTAAAAATATTAGTTTTAAAAAGAAGAATGCTCAATGATCCGAAAAATGCGGAAATTACATCAAAGGCTATATAGATTTTTGAGGATGCCAAACCATATTTGACTAACGTCTGAAATGGTTAAATAAAAACCGCCGTTTAACCTTGTGGGGTGAACCGTACCATAAGTAATTGAGGTTTTTTTTGATATGGATTTCAGATCAAAAGGAAGGAATCTTATCTTAAGGATAATTGATAGTGGAAAAAAAGGAATTAACCAATAAAGATTAATTGCTTTTTTTAATTTATACTATTTTAGACCAATTTGAATTTTTTGAGTTGTTCCGTCATATACCTTACACCATTCACTATCCTAAAAACTTTATAAAATACAAAACTGATTTTCTTTTCTGTTCGTTTCTATTAAATATAAAGGAATCAGAGAAAAAACGAGGAGGGTTTGCTTTCTTTATGCAAAAAAAGAGTGATGCAGAATTGATGCAGTTAATTAAGGAAAAATACCGACCTGCATTAGAAGAATTATATGATCGTTATATTAAACTTGTATATTCCTTTAGTTTAAATTCGACGAAGGATCCCGATAAAGCCAAAGTCATCGTACAAGCTGTCTTTATGCGGATATGGACCACTGAGAATGGCTACAAACCCGAGAAAGGTCAGTTTGTGAATTGGCTGCTAACGATTACAAGAAATATCACTATTGACCATCATCGTAAGGAAAAAAGGGAAAATGTCTTCGTCGCAATCGAACAGGAGCAATTGGAGCAAATACCAGAAAATCCAGCCAATAATCCTGCTGAAATCGTCTCAAGAAAGCTGCTTAGAGAACAAATACAAAAAACTTATCAATATCTTTCAAACAATCAAATCGAGCTTATTCAATGGCTGTATTGGGAAGGCTATACTCTTCGCGAAATAGCTGAAATGAAACAGGAACCACTTGGCACGATTAAAAGCCGGCTGCATCAGACTCTTAAAATCTTAAGAAATCACATGGTAACGGAGATGGGAGGAATGAATAAATGACGATCGATTACAGCTGTTCATTTTCCAATGAAATAGTCTCTTATTTACTTGGAGAAATAACGGAAGAAGAAAAGATTCTATTCGAGGAACACCTTTTTCACTGTTCGTCATGTCGTTTGGAAGTCCAAGAGATGCAGGAGGCGTGGAAATTGATCCCTTTTAAAATGAATGATGTGGAGGTACCGTCAGATTTAAAGGAAGAAGTGATGAATTTTATTTTTGAAGCCGACAATTCTCTTACTATCAATCAGATGGAGAAAACCCAAAAGGCTCAAATAAAACCTAACGGGCGTATTCGTAAATCCCTATATGGGGTCGCAGCAGCTGCCTTTCTTCTATCTTTTGGAGGGGTCATTTGGAATAATCTCCAGCTTAGGCAGGAGTTGACGGAAGTGAAAGAAAATACATTGTCCCCGACTGATGTGGTTCAAGTTTATTCATTAAAATCAGCTGACCCAAACGTAGATTCAGCCAAAGGAAATGCTTTGGTTTACATGCATGGTGATCAACAACAGATCGTTTTTAAGCTTCAGGGCCTTTCCTCTACTAAAGGTTCTGAGGCTTACCAGGTATGGCTAATCCATGGTGGACAACGAAAGAGTGCGGGTACATTCCATGTTGATAAAAATGGAAACGGCTTCCTAACCTATGTGTTAAATGAACATGACCCAGCTATTGAGGCAATCGGAGTTTCGCTCGAACCAGATGCCAATGGTACCCAGCCTCGCGGAAAAAAGGTGCTAGGTTCATAAACGGAAATACCCATGATTCACGAAAATGAGTCATGGGCATTTTTTTAGTATGATAGTCTTGGATTATTTTTTGATGCTATTTGTAGGTGATGTAATCACCCAGCCAACAGGTGCACCGCCAATAGGATGTGTCAATGTCCTTCCTTCTATCACAGCAGGAACTGTATTTGGAACAATACTTCCGTTCGTACTTACATTATTGTAAATGCTTCCTTGGTTAACATCCTTATCTTTAAAGCTAAACATAACTGGTTTATTAAATTTGGCAATAATCTCATTTGTCTTTGCATCTAATACTCTAAAGGCAAAATTCATGATAACAGTTTCTCCGGCAGGAGCATGAGCCTGGAAGTGATCGTTATCCCCCTCAAGTACTTGAAATATAACATCAGTCGTAAATGTCCCCTCTGGAATATCAATTTTTATCCCACTACGACTAATTTTTGCAGCTTCACCTGCTTCAATTTTCTTTTCAGCCACAACTTTAGCAAATCCGAATTGCGTAAAATCAGTTGCTGCAAGTACAGACACACCAAACAAAAGCATAGAAATTAATGACATAATTGTTACAAAGGTAAAACGATTTTTCATTTACTACATCTCCTTTTTCCCCAAATGGCCTTTCGTTAAAGGTAACGAATTATTGTCCAATTCGGTTCGACAGAAATTGTAATATTGTAAAAAAAAATATATTGAAAAATCCGCATAAATTGACCTATATCACAAAGGGAAAATTTTTAGAATTAATATAACCACTTAATTCTAAACTAACAATTTTAAACCTTACTTTGTTACATCACGGTGAACTGTATCATAAGTAGATCAGGTTTTTCTATATTTTTTTTTATTTAATTGTTGTTTAACCCCGTAGTGAGGGCAGACTGAGGAGGCTCACCGGTGAACCCCCTAAAAGGGAGAGGATTTCGCAAAAATCAACACTAAACAATAATACAGCCATAAAATTAGTAATATACCAAAACACGAATTTTTCCCCAACTTTTATTTTTGTAAAAATCTGAGTGAAACAAAAGAAATAGGTAGAATTCTTAACTTTCTATCGTCCAATCCCCAAAAAATCCTATCATTTTGCACGAAATTCCCCCAATGTACTGTCCATTTACCCCCAAGTATAATTTAAGTAGAAAGGTAATTGTCGAAATATTTTAAAGTTTATTTAAATTTGTCTTATAAGAGGGAAGGTGAATGGAGGAAATAAAGTATTTGCTCTATCTATTAAAGTTATGAAAGGATATGAATCATGTATGAGGCATCGTAAAATGAACAAAATGTTCAAGTCAATATTGCTTTCAACTTTTATTCTGTTAAGCAATACCGTTCCGACGTTTGCCATGACAGGCGGAACATATGCTACCGAATCTTTAAACACTGGTCATTCTACCGAAATAGGTAGTAATAGCAACCTTGGCTTGGATCAGGCGCAACAATTACAGAACTTATATTTGGAAAAGCTTCAGTTTGATCCGAAGCTGCTAGATTCGTCAAAACAACTAGATTTAATTGTACAATTTGATGTTGATCCGGCGGCAATCCAAATGCTGAATCAAAAAGCTGGTGTTAACACAGTCTCTGTTAATCAACAAAGCACATCTGTTGTCACACTTGAAAGCGCTGAGGCAGCTGTCACTCAAACTCACAGCAATTTTAAGAGTTTCGTAACTAATGAGTCTAGAGCTTTGAAAGATGCTGGTGTAACTGAAACTATTAAAATAGGAAAAGAGTTTACTCAAGTATTTAACGGCCTAGCTGTTAAAATGCCTAGTAAAGCCCTTAATGATATGTTGGCACTGCCATATGTAAAGAGCGTTTATCTCAACGTTAAGTATGCGCCAATTCCTGCTACACAGGTGATTGACGCTCCAGCGAGCGTTACAGGTGACGGAAAGGTTTCTGAACAACAAAAGAACCCAGATTTGTTACCTGTTATACCTAAGAATCGTAGTAACGTACAATCAACTAGCGCTACTTCTGATAGCCCTGCTATATCAGGAAATTCAATTCAGCCGCAAACTGTTCCTGTTCCAGCACCAGGTCCAGAAGGCCCACAATCGGGTGAAACAGCCGTTCTTGATTGGTTGAAAATCCACGATCTTCAAAATGAAAACATTACAGGGAAGGGCGTAAAAGTCGGCGTTCTTGACACAGGGCTCGACTATAACCACCCAGACCTTGCTGGTTTATATCAAGGTGGTAAAGATTTTATAGACAATGATAACGACCCGATGGAAACGGTATATCCTGACTGGTTGGCTGCGAAGAATGCGAATGATGCGCTTCCGCCTGAACAGAGAGATCCAAACTTCCCGACAGATTACCGTCATTATATTACTTCACACGGAACTCACGTTGCCGGTACCATTGCAGGCCAATCACGTAACAGCTCTCCATATGCTCTTAGAGGTGTTGCGCCTGAAGTGGAGTTATATGCTTATCGTGTTTTAGGTCCTTATGGTGGTAGTGATGAGTCTGTTCTGGGCGGAATCGAACAATCCTACAAGGATGGGTGTCAAGTGATTAACCTATCACTTGGTGCGAATTATAATGATTCGTTATCTTCTAATTCTGTTGCGATCAATAACATTACTGACCTTGGCGTAACGGCTGTTATCGCTGCGGGCAACGCCGGTCCAGGCGCTGGCACATTGGGAACCCCGGGTGCGGCTGCTAAGTCGATTACGGTCGGAGCGATTACGTACCCGAAACAAGTTCCAACATTCGATATTCATTCAAATGGTGCAACTGAACAAGATTCATTTCCAATAATTAATACTCGTTTGATTGGAAGGGATTTTACGGAATCCAATACTAAGCTTAGCGGTTCGACTCAGTACGACATTGTCGATGCTGGATACGGTACTCCTGCTTGGTACGATAATCTTAAAAATAAAAATATCAGCGTTGCAGATAAAGTTGTACTAGTAAAGCGTGGTGCTGCGTCTGTCAACCAGCTTATGATGTATGCAGCTGAACAACAGGTTAAAGCCATGATTTTGTGGAATCCGGCCGACAATCCTGATCTTCTCGTGGATGAACAAGGCTACTATCCATTTTATCCGGGTCCAGTAGGCGGTACAGTCTACACGTTGCAAATAAGCAAGAATGACGGAACAAACTTCTATAATGCTGTTAAAAGCGGTACGATTAAGAAGATCTCTGTTACGAATGCAGGCAACTACATGATGGGCGGAAATACGCTTGCTGCCTTTAGCTCGACAGGTCCAGTTTCAGGTTCGTTGGCAATCAAGCCTGACGTTGTTGCGCCAGGTGTCGATGTTTTCTCGACTGCGCCTTTTGATATTGTGGAACCAACTAACACAGACTATACGAATGCCTACCAAACGATGTCGGGTACATCAATGGCAACTCCTCATGTTGCCGGAATGGCTGCATTGATTTTGTCGGCTCATCCGAACTATAAGCCTGAGGATGTTAAAGCCGTATTGATGCAAACCGCAGACCCTATTAGCACTCAGCAAAGTCTATTTCAAATCGGTTCTGGTAAAACGGATCCTTATCAAGCTGTGCATACAAATATGCTATTTAAGGTAAAGGACTTTATTCAATCACGCTCGTCAACTGATGAGTCATCCAGTTCTAATATTATTAGCGTAGAAAATACAACAGCTTCATTTTCGTTTGGCTATACTGCGCGTGAAGAAGACGGCTCTGTTAAGAAGACAGGCGACTTGTATATCACCAATAACGGTGCTGCTGCTAAAACCTTCGACACCAACAGCGTTTTCTTCAAGGATACGTTTTTGAAAAACGGACAAGATGGTGCAAAAGAAGGCGCTAAAATTAGTTTAAGTGATGCGGCATCTCCTGCAACAGAATTAACTTCGATCACTGTTCCAGCAGGTGGCACGGTTCATCTTCTAGCAAAATTCACTATGCCTGCTTCGGCTGCAAGTGGATACTACGAGGCGTATATTAATTTTGATAATCCAGCTAGCTCTACTGAAACCTATCGTATTCCTCTTGCGATTAACGTTCAAAGTAGAGGTATAGATTTCAAGGTTGAAAGAAAAGCATTTACACTTGGCGGAAAGAAGAACTTTAATCCTAATACGTACGCCGTTCTACCGGCAGCCTTTGCAGGAGTTAGAGTGAAAAGTCCGATTGACCCAACTTACGGCCTTAGACTTTATGTTATGGACATAACAGGCAGTAATTATATAGGTTTTGCCGGTTCCTATAGCGCTTCTAGCTTTATTCTTGGGGATTTAAGACATTTAGCTTTTATGCTAAACGGAGTTTACAACCCATATCCGGCTCCTATTTCCAAGGATGATCCGAATCTGACAGTGAAGCTGACCCAACAATCGTCACAGACAAAAGTAACGGATGAAGGCGGATACGTCATTCAGGCTCGTGCCATAGACGCTTCTACTGGAAAGCTTTATGAATTAAACAGCTCAGTTTACGTTGATAATACAGCCCCGACAGTGCAAATGGATGCAGGAAGCGAACCGGGCATTTATGAGATTGACCCTAACGGTCCTTTGACAGACGGCGGGTTAAAATGGTTCTCAGGAAAAGCTTACGACTCAAACGTTGATTATATGAAGAATGTTGGTAAGGAAACATCCGTTCCTAAACCACCAGTCTATGACACCGATACGAACGTGAGCCAATCTTTGGGTAGAATTGACGGTATGCTAGGAGATTCAAACTCTGCACCGTATGTCAATTACTTCCTGGACTTAAATGAGGACGGAACATTTAAATTTGGTATATCCAAAGATGACGTCGTGAATACGGATGCTGACCCTGAAAAAGAAAACTGGGGGACAATGTTCAGAATTTACCCTGAAGATTATTCGTATGCAGGAAATCTTGAAACACAAGGAAAATATTATTACTTTGTGAAAAAAGGCAACGAGTACGTCGTAAACAGATTTAAACGTTTGGAAACACCAGGATCGACAACATTAAATGGGATTGATCCTGCTTTCCTTGTTGACAAAACATTAGTCTCCAAAGGAGATAACTTTCAATCAACGTTGTCCATTAAATATCCTAAAAATGTGGTAGGCGCGAAGTTCTATATCGATGAGCTTCCGTTTACAGAAATTAAGAATATTGACTTTAGTGCACCATACAAAGCATTTTTAGCATCTAAAGGAATTACAACAGATAAAAGTTGGATTCATCAAGACCTAGACATCAATGGTGATTTTATGTTCCATTTCAATCTACCTGCAGCTGTTCAAGCCCAAGGTGTATTGAATACAGCAGATACTATTGAAGAGGGCATTGCACAGGAACTGCCTATCCTAGATATCACTTACAAAGTGACGAACGATGCCGGATTAGATACCGTATGGCTTCAAGGATCGGCTAATATTCCGGAAATCACCACGTACAGCGGTGGTACGACAGGAATTGATCGTGTCCCAACCTTCCTTGATAAATTTCTTTACGTTAAAGGCGGGGCATCAATCAGCGGCAATATTCAACCAGAAGGATTCCAATCCTATCCGACATCTAGTGTATACGGTAGAACGACACCGATAACGGCTGATGGCTCAGGCGTCGAGATTACATTTGAGGATCCGAATGCAGGCGGTATTACAACCGAATTGCCAATAGCGCAAGATCCTACTGGCAGTGCTTCAAGGGAAAACCCAGGCATCAATCACGTTGGCATATTTACAACAGAACTTCCGATGCCGGCTGGTAGTAAGCCGTACAATTTTACAATGAAAATGCCGGGGCATTTAACTTACTATGGAACTTTAGCGATGAACAGCTCAGGACAATATGGTTATGCAGCAGGAGGAAACTTTAAAGTTCCTTATGGTGTTATGCTTGCGGGTGATGTGAACGGCGATGATGTGATTGACATGAAAGACATCGAGGCGGAAGGTGCTGCTTACAATGCCTATGTGGCGACACCGTCAACTTACACAAGAGCAGCCGATTTAAACTTTGACGGCGTCATTGATTACAATGACTTTGCTTACATTGTCAAAAACTTCGGCAAATACAATACAACGGCTCCTAATGCAGCAGCTTTAGCAGGAACTATAGTAACAACTACGAGTGCAGAGATTCAGTTAACCGGATTTAATACGATACCAAGCGGTTCGGATTTAACTGCGTTTAACTCTGTCGTAAAACCAGTACCATATATCAAAACAAACGATCCAAATGCTTTCGTAAATTACGGAAAAGTAAATCCGTTTCAATTGTTTTCTGTCGTTTACAAAACGCCAGACCCAGCAACAGGCGCTTCTACAGTTACACAAATAGAAGATGCCGCTTGGAGGGCTGCTTTAGACGGCGCTGGCGGACAAATCCTTATTGATGGCGTTGACCGTAAAGCAGCTACGAATGTATATAATGGCGCTACCGTTAATTCGATTGTTAGCAAAGTTGTATCTGGCAAAGGACAATACGAATTTGATCCATCGTTGTTCGCAACATCTGGAGTTCACACGATTGTGTTTAAAGCTCCGGGCTACATGGATCGCACTTTGAAATTTAAAATGCAAGATGGTATCGGTAATAGCTTTAACCTATTTGCACCGAATAATGTTGCAACAATTGGAAAAGCGTTAACATTTAGTCGTACGGATGGAACAGGATCAACAGCTGCCCACTGGCGTGATATTTGGCAGCCGAATATTACGTCAATAACTGTAACAGATCCAGACAATAATGTTGTTGCAACCTATAAGGGAACTGAACTTGCAGCGCTCTTTAACCAAGTGACGCCGCCAAACGCAACAACATTTAACTTTACCATCCCGGCAGGGGTTTTCTCGACACCTTCGAAACAGGTCGGACCATATATGTATGATTGGAATATAAAAATAGAAGCGAACAATTACTCATCGTATACATTTGCACAAAGAATTAATGCTGTCGCGGCTCCATCGTTGACAGCCGAACCGAATCGATATTTTAATGATAGCAATTCAAACCCAATTTCTATTGGAGTTGGAACTACAAACGATTCACAAGCGTGGAGAGATGCGATTACAGCCGTGCAAGTTGGCAGTACTACGATTACGAGAGAGGAATTTGTAACAAAAAACATCACGATAGGTGCTCCTGGAACACCTATAAAGATTGATAAATCGCTGATTACAGCTCCAGGGAGCATCACGATCAACGTGATCGCAACAAATTACCAAACTGTGAAAGTAGATCAGCCTTTCTACAAGCAAGGTATAGCACTTACAAAACCGGCAGGTACAATCTACGCAGGACAAGAACTAGTGATGACATTTACTCCTGGTACAGCAGCATCTGATTGGCTATCTGCAATAAAGACTACTGGCAATATTAAATTTAGCGGAAATACAATCAAGACTAGAGTTGTCATTGATGAAACAGCAGGAACAGTAACGATTCCATATGATTTGGTAAGAACTGATGGTGGTGGTGCAGTTTCAAGGAGTTTAGTTGTTACAGCTCCAGGTTATGCTGACAATAGTGTGACTGCAACTGTTACACCGCAAACAGCGCCTGCACTTACGCTTTCCACACCTGCAGGAACACCGCAGTATGGCGACACCATTTCTTACACGATAAACGGTGATGATAATCCGTTGTGGAGAAGTTCAATTTTCCTTGCGTCAACGTCAGATCTAACGATAGACAATGGCGATGTTACAATTCAAAATACAACGGTAAAACCTTTTGTAACAACATCTGTAACAAATGGTACAGGGGCAGTAACGATTGACGGAAATGCTACACAGTCGAATACGGCTGCAGGTAATAAGAGCATAAAGTTCAAATCGCCTTATTTTACACCTATTACCATTGCTCAACCATTTGCTCAAAGAACAGCACCAACGCCTACTTTGACACCAAGTGGTGTTAGCAAGCCGGTCATTATGACTGTACCGAACAATGCTGAAAACATGAGATGGGCAACTGCTGCAAAGGCAGTTTCAGGTGATATTACGGTAGGAGGAGTATCGGTTAAAGCGGATACAACAATATCGTCAGATGATAGCAATATCACGCTTACACTACCAGGTACGGCGTTTCCAGCGACAGGAAATATTGAGATTAAATTTAAAGCGTATTGCTATCCTGATACGACCGTAACTCAAGTAGTTAAGAGCAACCCGCCAGTGTTTGCTTCAAAAATTGCTTATATTCAAGAATCAAAACCAATTACTATTAAGTATGGACAGGATTCAGCATGGCTTGCAGCCGCGCCAGTTATTTCGATGAATGGCAAAGTAGTTGATCCTAGCAAATACACGCTTTCAGCTACGGAATTTACCTTTGTTGACAGATCATTGTTCGATGCACTAGGTGATTATAAGTTTACCATTTCCGCGCCTGGTTATCTCGATGCCACATTTGATATTTTCGTAAGTGACGAATTGGCATACTTGATCAGGGCAACAACGGACAGCAATGGTTCGATTAACCCGAACGGCTGGGTTTCTGTGGATCACGGAAAAGATCAAACGTTCACGATTACACCGAATATCGGTTATGAGGCTGCTACGTTGAAGGTTGACGGTGTGGATGCAACGCTAACAAGCGACACGTACACGTTAACTAACGTAACTGGCAATCATACGATCGATGTAACGTTCAAGCTTCAAAAATTTAAAGTTAACTTCGATAAACAGGATGGTAGTTCAGTAGAAAGTGCGACAGCAGAATATAACACTACCATTACAGCTCCAACAGTACCAACCAGAACTGGATATGCATTCCTTGGTTGGTATAAAGATTCTGCAGGTAAAACAGCATGGAATTTTACGACAGATCAAGTGACAGAGGTTACAACACTTTACGCGAAATGGGCAGCTGGTGTAGAAAACAATGGGCATTACAACAAGGATGTGATCATTACCTTTAATGAAGCAACTGCTAAATTAAATGACAAAGATTACACAAGCGGAGCGGCAGTTACGAGCGAGGGTAGCCACACATTAGTCGTAACGGACGCAGCTGGAAATGAAACAACTATCCAGTTCACCATTGATAAAACGGCTCCAGTTGTAACGGGCGTAAGCAACAATGGTCTATATAATCATGATGTAACTGTTTTATTCAGTGAAGGAACGGCAACATTAAATGGTGATGCCATATCAAATGGAACCGTTGTAAGTAAGGAAGGAACCTATACTGTAAAAGTAACAGATAATGCTGGAAACGTAACAACTGTGAAGTTCACGATTGACAAAACAGCTCCGACTGCACCAATAGTAAATAAAGTAACTACAAAGACTACAAAAATAACTGGTAAAGCTGAAGCAGGCTCCACAGTTGTAATCAAAGTAGGCACAAAAATAATTGGAACTGCAACAGTTAATAAAGATGGCAATTACACTGTATCCATTGAAAAACAAAAAGCAAGCACAATCCTATACGTAACAGCGAAAGACGAAGCTGGCAACGTAAGTGCTGCTACAAAAGTAACTGTTACGAAATAAAATCATTTAATTGTAAACAAATAGGCATCCGAATGATTCCATTCGGATGCCTATTTGTTGTGTAATAATGATTCAAGTTTTTTAAAATAATCTATCGAAATATGCGTTTTTTTAATAAATTATTCAATTTTACCCCAATTTACAATATTACGAATAAATTGGATAATTATAAATACATAAGTAATTTGTTATGGAAAAACAATTTAAACATCGTTTCGTTATTCATCAGCACTTACATATGTAATAAAGTGACCTGGAGGAAAAAAATGAGAAAAAAATCGTACAAAAGTAGAATTGTCAAAAGCTTAGCTGTTGCTACTATATCATCTAGCTTTATTTTAGGTTCTATTGGACAAGTACCAATTACTACGAAAGCGGTTAGTTATTCGAATTCTGAAAATTTGCTTGCTAATTTAACATCTGAACAAAGAGCGGCTCTTCATCAACTTTCTACGACTGAGACATCTGGGCTCCAAATTTCATCGGATATTGACTTACAGTCTACCAAACAAACATCTGTTATTGTGGAATTTGCCAATAAGCCTGCTAAAGTGGCCAAAATAAAGGCAAGTGCAGAAGGTCAATCATTATCAGAAGCGGAAGCAGCAGGTTTAGTACAAAAAGATCATGAAACCTTTAATCAGGATTTAGGACAAATTTTAACCGACGAAAACAGTAAAGCGGTAGATTATAAGATTCACCATTCCTATAAACATGCATTTAACGGTGTATCGATGAGCCTTCCAGCTAACCAAATTAATAATCTATTAAAATCAAAAGCAGTAAAATCAGTTTGGAGCAACGAAACATTTTCAATCGACCCGCCTGCCGCAGATAGCGAGCAATTAAAAGCGGATGAAGCAAATGTGGCGAATTATGCGCCTTATGATGGACTAGATCGTCTGCATGCAGAAGGCTTTACTGGTAAAGGAATTAAAGTAGGGATACTCGATACAGGAATGGATTACAACCACCCTGATTTAAAGGATGCCTATAAAGGCGGATTTGATTTTGTCGATGATGATAATGATCCAATGGAAACAACCTATGCCGATTGGAAAAAATCAGGTAAACCAGAAATAAGTAGTGGTCGTGCCTACTATACAGAGCATGGTACACATGTTGCGGGTATTATCGGAGGCCGAGGTGTAGCGGATAGTGAATATAAAACATTAGGTGCAGCACCAGAAGCTGATCTTTTTGCTTATCGTGTTCTTGGTTCTTATGGATCGGGTTCAAGTGATGACATTATTGCCGGAATCGATCGCGCTGTGAATGACGGTATGGATGTCATTAATATGTCATTAGGCAATTCTTTAAATGACCCACTTTACGCGACTTCGATTGCTGTAAACAATGCCGTTTTAAGTGGGGTAACCACCGTAGTTGCAGCGGGGAATAGTGGAGATAAAATGTATACGCTAGGTTCACCAGGAGCTTCGGCATTGGCACTAACGGTTGGTGCATCCACAGTTGCCATTGATATCTATCAATTTGCTGGCGTACAGAATGGGGTTAATTATTCATTAAGACAGCTAGCAAGAAACTATAAGGATGATTTAACGCAATTAAAAGGAAACACCTATCAGCTGGTTGATGTTGGACTAGGTAGACCTGCTGATTTTAATGGGAAGATTGTAGATAAAAAAATCGCTCTCATTAAACGGGGTTCGAATTCCTTAATAGAAAAAATTAAAAATGCAAAAGCAAAAGGTGCCATTGGGGTACTTATATATAATGATGAAATAAATAGGGCAGAAGGTCCCATCCAAGCATTTGTAGGCGAGTTAGTCGATGCGGTTCCTTCATTCACTGTCACAAACGCGGAAGGACTAGCTATCTTAGCAGCCGTAAAAGCGGGTAAAACAGATATTACTTTTGGCGATTATACGAAGGTAAAAACGTCTGGCAATGAATTAGCAGCTTTCAGTTCAAGAGGGCCTTCACGTGTAAACTATGATATTAAACCTGAGGTAGTAGCACCTGGAGCTTCTATTCTATCCACTGTTCCATTTTATATAAATGATAAAACAGTCGATGGGTCTAAACCAGAGGACTATAAATATGGCTATTCACGTTTATCCGGTACGTCGATGGCAACACCTTATGTGGCAGGTGTATCAGCGTTACTATTACAAACGAACGACAATCTTGAACCAGCTGACATTAAATCTATTTTAATGAATACAGCTGATCCGCTATCAAAAGATTATAGTGTATTCGAAATCGGTAGTGGTCAAGTGGATGCCTATGAAGCCATTCATTCGAATGTTGAGATCCAAGTAGACGATCGAACATCTACTCTTAATCATAGAAATGAACAAACAATAAGAGAATTAACGGGTGGATTTAGCTTTGGAACGATTGGGTTTGATGACCAGGATATTTCAGAGGGTAGAAATATTATCTTAAAAAACCGAAGTGAAAAAGCAAAAACATTTAATGTCAATGTGAAATTCCAAACTGGAATACAAGGCTCTAAAGATGCAGCTTTAAATAATGTCACATTGGATGCCCCAACTTCAGTTAATATAGAAGGAAATAGCCAGCATGTAATCAAATTTAATCTGTCTATTCCAAAGACAGCTGAAAAAGGAACATATGAGGGATATATCGTTTTTACAAATAATGAAGATCCAACGGAAACCTACCAAATCCCATTTGGTGGTCGAGTAGTAAATGAAGGAATAGATGCATTTAAGATTTCTAATCCTATGTTTTCGGCTGATACCGCTTGGCCGGAACAAGCAATGCCTTACATGCCATTCCAATTCTCTTTAAAGTCACATATGAAGACTATAGATGTAGTATTACAAGATGGAACAACCGGTGAAGATCTTGGTATATTAGGATCTTACAATGGGCATTTATTGCCTGAAAACCAACTATTAACTAATACTAGTGGATTTAATGGGTCTTACTATCCGTTCACAGGTGATGCGAAAAATCCGGTAAGCAGTCAATTTGTCATTGCCAAAACGGGTCATTACAAATTAAAAATGGTTGGTACGAATAATCAAGGGAAAACATTCTCTAAAGAAGCTTCTTTCATCTACGAGGTTGGAGCACCAACGATGACTTCTACCTTTGATTCGTTAGATCAAAAGGTTATTGAATATAATTTAAGTCAGCTTGATTCAAATGGACAATTTTTATATGACTTTAACATTAATTTGAAGGATCCTGAAACGGAAGAGGCAAGCCGCTTAGGTATTCCTGTTGATCAATCAAACAATTCAGTTGTTTCCTTTTACAATGGACCATGGCCATATGAGCCAATCTATACTGATAAAAATGGAGATTACAAGGATCAAATCCTTGTTAAACAGCAAGCGGCACCTTTAAAAGTTCAGTTCTATGGAATGGATGCTGCGAGAAACTTTACTGCAGATGCTACGGCAATGCTACGGGTAGCATTTGTTACTGATACTAGACCATATTATTATTTAAAAGCAAATAAACAATCTATTTCGACTGGAGATACAGTCAATTATTCGATACGTTCGAATAATATTAAAAACTTAAAAACTGCCAAGATGACGATTCCAGTCATCAAGGACAATGGTGACTTAGCTACCATAAAAAATGTCGTTGTAAGCGATGCAGTGAAGCAATATGGTAATGCAGAAGTAATAGTAACAACCACATCAGATACATTAAATACGTATTATACGATTACATTTAACTACTTAGGAACTAAGGCTTTACCAGAAGATATGCAGTTAGTAAATTTCGACTTACAAACATCTAACATTTATTCGAAAGGTACTCCTGTCAATTGGTATGATATGGAGATGAAAGGAACGACCATTGATCAATTAAATGTACAAACAAATAATGTTTATACTTATATGGAGACTTTTAAACTGAAACCAACCTACTCAAGGTTATGGGGTTCATTACAATTTGAGGGCATGCTTAATCCTTTAACAGGCGGGCGAAACAACGCATTAGACCACAGAACCATTGGTGCAAAAGTTACAGTTACGTCTTATGATGGAAAAACAGTTGTTGATGCTCCTTTGATAAACAAATCTGGTAGTTACGTTGCTGGTGGAATGAAAGCTGATATAAATCCTTATACAGTGACTCTTGATGTACCAGGTCATTTTACGATTTCTAAGTCTTTAGTGTTATCGTATGACGTTCGAGGTGAAATAATTGGAAGGGACATGAGTTATTTATTATCTCCAGCTAAAGCAGGAGATGTTAATAAAGATCATGTCATTGATGTATTAGATGCAATCGAACTTCAAAAAAATTGGGGTAAAAATACATCAGGGTCCGACTTGAACTTCGACGGCACTGTTGATAAAAAGGATATGGACTATGTCATTAAAAACTATGGATTACAAAATGACTCCGTTCCAGATGCCCCTAAAGCGAAAGATACTTACAAGGGTATAACGTTGGATATGGTGTTAAGTCAGTTAGGTTTAAAATAACGTAATTAGCTATGGTGTCGCGTATAAGGACAATGGTGTCCGGTACCGACAAAGGACAAAATTCATACCAAGAGGACAGGGGTTTTGAGACTCTCTGTCCTTTTTTGTTCCCATAGCTAAGTTTGTTGGCAAAATGGAACTCAGCTTCAGATGACTGGCACACACCAATTGCTGAGAATGATTTAAGAGCAGGAGGGAAATTCCATTCAAGAATGGAAGCCAAAGATGGCAGTTTTGGTTTCGATTTTGGTGGAATTATGATGAAGTGAAATTACATGAGGTTATTGCGCATACACTGGGTGATGGAAGAAAAGTTAATATCACTTTTAATGGTCAAGATAACGTAACCGAAGTAATTGGAACTTTTGATGCTGAAACTAAGAATTCAATTGAGTTACAACAACAAGGATGGCAGGCGATTCTAGATAATTTCAAAAAATATTCAGAGCAAACAACCATTTAATAAAGGCACCAAAATAAATTAGTGGCGTGTGTCTGGGGGACCATGGGGACGGTTCTTTTGGTCCAATCCCAATTGGACCATGAGAACCGTCCCCATGGCGCCCATGGCGTTAAAAAACCACTGAGATTAAACTCAGTGGTTCTTCAAATTACTACTTAGAAGTATCCTTTGACAAGAAGTTATAAATATTTGCTTCGCCTGACCCATATAGTGGATCTACTCCAACTTTTCCAAAATCAATGGCACTTTGTCTGATGGCAGCTGCTACTTGTGCAGGAGTATACTCAGGGTGAGCGGCTTTAATGACTCCAGCAACTCCAGCTACTTTCGGTGCTGCCATGGAAGTACCATGCAAATATGAGTAACCATGCCATTGTCCGTCGCTAAATTGCGTTGTAGCATTTCCCCCTACTGGATAACTAGGATAAGTAGATAATGTACGATACGTAAAATCACGTTTATTTAAATAGTTTCCTGTCGGATCTTGACGGTAAAGACTGTCGTACAATGGGCCATTATCACCTCCAGGAGCAGCAACATCAATGGCATTCCCGTAATTGGAGTAGAATGCGATTCCATCTGTTGACCACTCATTAGATGAAGACACGGTAATCACTCCAGGAATTTGTGCTGGAACTACACGAGAAGGACCCTTAATATCTAATCCATAAGTAGCTTTCCAATAAGCTTGCATATCATGTAAATTGTTCAGGTCTTTTGAGTCGTTACCAGAAGATACGACCACTGTAACTCCTTTTTGAATTGCGTATTGAATGGCACGGTGATAGGCAACCATTGAAGCGGAATCACCTTTCTCTTCTAGGTTATGAGCCATCCAGCGCCAGCCGCCAATGGACATATTTATAACTTCAACGCCATCGTTTGCTGCGGCTACAATGGCATTGGTAATCCATGATTGCTGTGCTCCTCCAGTTGCTCCAAAAACACGGTAAGCTCTGACAGTTAAATCCGGACCAACACCCTTTACCTTTCCATTAGCTGCTATCGATCCAGCAACATGTGTGCCGTGGCCATTTTGGTCCCAAGCATCTGTAGTTCCCGGTACAAAGGTTTTAGAGCCTTTCAAATCAGCATTATCCTTCAAGTCCGGATGGCTAAAGTCAATACCAGTATCAATTACCGCAACAACTGTATCTTCATCTCCGTCATTTAATTTATAAGATTCCCCATTATTAGTAAGACGCTGCATGTCCCATTGTTTATCCCAATAGCTGACTGAGTTTGCATCTAAAGTAACTTTCACTCCATTTGGAGTTCCTGGGGTAAAATTAACTTTGGTATCGGGATCTGTTTCTAAGTATGCTTCAAGTTCTCTGCCTGCTGATTGTACGTTTGCATCTTTTATTACATTTGTAAGGAAAGTAGGATTATTGGATGCTACTTCTACGATGCCAATTTCTTCTATGATTCGTTCTACTTTCCCGCCTGATTTTTCAATTCTCTCAGAGAAATTAGATGGCAGTTTCCCCTTATAGGCTACAACATAATGTTCCAGCTCTGGTGAAGCCTTTGCTTTGTTCGGTTGGACCCCAACAAGTAGTGAAAATGATAGAGCAGAACAAATAGATAGTACAGCTAGTTTCTTCTTCATTTAAATTCCTCCCATTATATGTAGTATTACGTGATACACGTAGAATTAAATTTTATTACAAGCTCTTAAATATATTTGTCGAAGTATATATTGTAATGGAATGAATATTCCGACAAAAAATATCGTTTCCTGTAAATACCGGTGCTGTCACTTCTCGAACCATACTCCTTTGTTTCACCATTTTTTAAAAGAAATACAAACTTCCATTTAAAGCTACTGCCAGAATTTCTTCTAAAACCATCACTCGAAATATAAAAAAACAGTCTAAAGGGACTATCCAGACTACGAGGCGCCATTCCTAGTTGAAAAAGTGAGTAAAAATCCGAAAATAGTAGTTTATATCAGTGTAAATGTGGGTAATTAAAAAGGAGATTAGAAACTTCCCTAACTCGCAGCTCTAATCTAGTATTTAATAGGTAGGTGTAATAGAGTGTTGGAATTTTTCAAGATTGTAACCATTGAACTATTTTTTAGAAAATAGGGAACATTTTTAATTCTAAATCGTTTTATATGTACAGGATAATTTTGGGAGGTAATGAAAAAGATGTAGCAAGGTTTAATTTTGATCATTTTTTGATGTTAATGGCTGCATGTTCTTCTGAAGATGTTTCTCAGAGAAAGGTAGATACTACCGATGAATTATCTCCAGAAACGATGACCTTAGAACCAACCCAATTGATAACTGAAAATGAAATGATGGAGAGCAATCAAGATATTCAACTGATAAACGGTGAAAATAATAGCAATGTTGAAACGCAATGTTTACTTTCTTCTCAGTCGGTAAAGGAAAGGGAAAATGAAATCTAAACCCTATCAAAGGAACCTACGGAACCCCAAGTGGAGGAAAAGGAAGAAACACCTGCCGAGGATTCTATTATGATATATTAATATGAAGCAGGAAGAAAAGTTTCAGGATTGGAAAATGTTGCAGTGAATCAGTATGAATCGTAATGAAAAGGAAACAAATGAATTTGATGTTTATTTTCCATCATTGGTTATTGAAGAAAGATTAAAAAAATGATTAATTACGCATCCTTATTTAGGATGCTTTTCTTTGTGTGCCAGGCATGGCAACTATCTAGGTGGTGAAAGTCCACTGTGGGGGTACACATCGACCAACCACTAAAAACACCAACCATGATTGTCCGAAAAGGAAATGAAACACTTGAAATCCGTGATGAGGCAGAAGCCATTAATCAGTATACGGATATTCTTAAAAAACAAGGAATTGAAGCGATTGTCGTTCTAGCGCATAATCCTACACTTCAAACAGGTAAGGCAGATATATTTGATGCATCTGAGATGGCAGAAAAAGTAGATGATGAAGTAGACGTCATTTTTGCAGCTCATAATCACGTATATGTTGATAAGGAAGTAGATAATAAATTAATCGTTCAAGCTTATTCTTATGGCTCCGCATTTTCAGATGTTGATTTAGAGCTGGATGCAGTAACAGGCGAAATCGTTAAAAAGGAAGCTGAAGTCGTAACTGTATACCAAAAAGACTATACACCAGATCCTACCGTTTCTGCGATTATGAAGAAATATGAAGATTTAATTGCTCCAATTAAAGCAGAGATCGTTGGAGATTCGATGGCAACTTTACCAAAAGGTTATCCCTCTACAGATACATTCGGTGATTTTGCACTGGGAAACTTAATAGCTGACGGAATGAAAGCTTCAATGAATGCTGACTTTGCCATGATGAACGGTGGTGGAGTTCGAGCACAACTTGATGCTGGTGAAGTTACGTTTGGCGACTTATTTGCCATTCAACCATTTGGAAATGTACTAAATAAAGTATTACTTAGTGGTGCAGATATCGAGACCGTATTAAATAATCAAATTACTGATAAAGGTCTTGATTTCCATATTGCTGGATTTAAATATACGTGGGATTCTGCCACGAACAAAGTGGTAGATATCGTATTACCAAATGGTAATAAAATCGATCCAAACCAAGAATACTCCGTTGTTGTGAACAACTATATGTACAGAAATCTCAAATATGGTATTGGTGCACTTTCAACGAATCTAGAAGTAGGTCCAGAAGACCTACAAGCAACAGTAGATTATGTTAAAACACTTCCAAAACCTTTCAGTTACGAAGTTGAGGGACGAATTCAAAAAGAGAGTGACCATGGGGACGGTTCTTTTGGTCCAATCTCAATTGAACCATGAGAACCGTCCCTGTGGAAACCCTTAATAAGTATAAAGCCACTTCATAATGAAGTGGCTTTAATTCAGTTATTATCTAACACGGTTATCTAGTAGGATCGCTTTACCATAGTCATGTTTCATTGATCATCACAGATACCGTTATTTAAAAAACGGTATCCAAATTAAGTTAATAATAAAATATCACTAATGCCACTAAATAAAAAAATACCTGTACGGAATCGTTAAAATCTTATGTACCTGTATTTTAAGTATAAAGAAAAAGTCAAGATCATTATTTAGGGGTTTAGAATATTTATCGTTCAATAATAACCTATTATAATCATTAAGCAGTTTGTCTAGTTCTTGGCTGCAATGGATGGTTTCTTCATTTTGAAGTCCTTTTGTCATTCCTAAATTAATCATTTCGTTTTTTTTCACTTTTATAGCAGCTTCACATTGTTCTAGTCTCATTGCAGAATACACCTCGTCAAATTTCAGTAAACTGATTCTAATAGAGTTGGATTGAATTATAGCATCTTTTAACATATATGGAATAGATTCGATAAAACAAGATAAAAGGAGACAAAAATAGACGAGGCTAGTAGGTTTTCGACAAAAGGGCCAGTTTATTCTGGTTTCCACTCAATTCCAAAATCAACTAAATTAATCAAACACCCTTGACTTACAGACAAGGGTGTAATTTTTATCTATTAGAAGCTTAGAGAGAGGAGGATAAAAAAGAAGCCCCCCCACGAAACACAACAGATTTTCTATACAAGATTTGAGGAGAATATCTAAAAATACGATTATTCTTTGACAGAGCATTTTTACTTTATAAATGCGTTTTTTTGCATAGTTAACAGTATTTATCACAAACTAAAAAAAATTCGTGTTAAAAATTGGTTACTTTGCGTTTTAGAGGGGATGCATGTGATGTTTCGCTTTTTAAAAAAAAGAATCCTGCAACAGATGAAGCACGAAGTAAATAAAAAGAAGCAAAATCACGAAAATCCAAATCAAATCTTTCCTACGCTTATGGAAAATATTGAACAAATTAAAAGGCTGCTGCATTCTCCCAATGATCTTATCATTCGAATCGTTACAATCGGAAATTCCAATCATCGTTGTGCGATTGTTTATATTGATGGCTTAGTTGAAAAGGATATTGTAAATACGCAAATTCTTAATAATATTCAGCTTGGTATGGCGCAAGCAAATAAAGAAATTCCAGCCAATGAGAAGGAATTGTTAATCGAACTGGAGAATGAGATCCTCTCAATAGGTGAGCTGAAAAAAGTTCAAACTCTCGATGCTGTGATGTTAGCTGTTCTTTCGGGAGAAACCGCCATTTTTGTAGAGGGAACAACGGATGTATTACTGATTGGTACGAAGGGTTGGGCAAGCAGAGGAATTGAAGAGCCAGTTTCAGAAGCATTAGTGCGTGGACCAAGAGAAGGGTTTACTGAAGATGTGCGGACAAATACAGTACTTATACGAAGACATATTCGAGATCCGAATCTTCGTTTTGAAAACTTTCAAGTTGGAAGGCGTTCGAAAAAAGATCTTTTCCTTGTCTATATCGATGGTATTGTTCATCCTGAAATTGTAAAGGAAGTTAAAAAGAGATTGGATTCAATCGATATGGATGATGCACCAGAGTCTGGGTTCATTGAACAATGGATTGAAGACAGTTTTATGTCTCCTTTTCCTCAGGTTCTTCATACGGAAAGGCCAGATAAAGCTTGTGCCTCGATTTTAGAAGGAAAAGTCGTAATTCTCTTAGATGGAACACCTTTTGTTTTAATCGCACCAGTGACGTTTGTAGCTTTAATTCAATCCCCAGAGGATTATTATGAACGCTGGATGATCGGTTCCCTCGTTAGAATCTTAAGATATATTGGAGCTTTTATTTCCTTGTTTCTTCCAGCACTTTATATATCTCTTGTTTCCTTTCATCAGGGAATGATTCCGTCAAAACTGGCATTTTCCATCGCTGCTTCACGTGAAGGTGTGCCTTTTCCGGCAGTGGTGGAGGCATTCATGATGGAAGTTACGTTGGAGTTGTTAAGAGAAGCAGGACTACGCTTACCAAAGCCAATTGGTCAGACGATTGGTATTGTAGGCGGTTTGGTTATTGGTGAATCTGCAGTTCAAGCCGGTATTGTCAGTCCTGTCATGGTAATAGTCGTTTCTGTTACTGCGATTGCTTCTTTTGCGGTTCCTTCCTATAGTGCGGGAATTGCATTTCGGATGCTTCGCTTTGTGACAATGCTTACGGCAAGTATTTTCGGTCTTTATGGCATTATTTTAACGTATATTATGATCAATGTTCATTTGGCGAGGCTTAAAAGCTTCGGGTTGCCATATACAGCTCCATTTTCACCAAACTTTAAACATGATTTAAAGGATTTGGTTATCCGGGCCCCTCTTACCATGTTATCGAGAAGACCTCAATTTATGCAAACTGAAGATGATAATAGGATGGATACAAAGGAGGAGTAGTTCATGAAATCCTTTGAATATGGTGACGAGGAAATTGGAAATAAGGAAGTCACATTCCTGGTCGCTAATTATGTGATTGGATTTGGGATTCTTACTCTTCCACGTGCCATTGTAGATATCACAAAATCAATAGATGGCTGGATATCCATTTGTCTTGGTGCATTCGTTGCACTTTTTTTTACCGGAGTGGTTGCACGATTAATTACAAGATTCCCTAAGAAAAACCTTTTTGACATTTCGAAGTCCATTTTTAATAAGCCAGTTGCAATGGGTATCACCTTTTTATTTGCCTTCTATATGATGCTCTTTGTTAGTTATGAAATGAGGGGGGTCGCGAGCATTGCCAAACTATATTTGTTTGATGTCACTCCTGTCGAAGTCATTTGTTTAGTTTTTCTGTTAGTGGTTGTTTATGGAGTAGCAGGTCCAAGCACTGGATTATTACGATTAAATATTATGTTTATACCTATCATCCTGTTTATTATATTAATCTTAATCGTTTTTAATATCACATTTATCAAAATGGAAAATATCAAGCCTTTTTTTATTACGGGGTGGTTAGACGTCATTAAGGCTTCAAAGGAAACCGTATTCTCTTTCTTAGGCTTTGAGATTTTATTATTTTATAATGTGCATAATAACCAACCGAAAAAGACTTTGAAAGCTTCACTAATTGGAATGACAATAGCCTTTCTTTTATATCTGATTGTGTTTTTGGTTGCCATTGGTGTGTTTGGCGTCGAAGTAACGAATAATCTCAATTTTCCAACGGCAGAATTAGCAAAACAAGTGGAAATACCAGGTGGATTTTTTGGAAGATTTGAATCGATATTTTTCACGATATGGGTTATGACATTATTTAGCACAGCTGCCATGGCATTTGATGTCGCTCTTTTGGCACTTTGTGCAATCTTTAAAAGGATAAAGAGAATGACGTTCATCTTTGTCTTAACACCCATCATTTATATAATCGCGATGACACCTCAAAATTTTAATGAATTTTCAACATTTGGATTATATATCAGTTATTTAGGTATCGTGTTCAGTATGATTATTCCTTCTCTATTGCTCATTTTCGCAAAAATAAGCGGGGTGAAGGGGAATGTATAAAGGTTTATTATATGTCAGTTTATGTTTGCTTCTAACTGGATGCTGGGATCAAGTGGAGAGTGAAGAACGTGGATATGTGATAGGAGTGGGTATCGATCCTTCAGATCATGACAATTTAGAGGATCGAGATGAGGCAGAGGTGACCGAGGATTCCATTGGTAAAGAGAGATTTAAGGTGACATTTCAATTTGTGGTTCCAAGTGCTTTACAAGGGGGGGGAGATCCCAGTCAATTGCAAGAACCGTTTCTTAATACTGCAGCCAGTGGTAATACAATGTTTCAAATTGTCCGTGATATGTCGAAAAAAATTGCACGGTCCCCTTATTTCCAGCATATTAAGATGATCATTATCTCAGACGAGGTAGCGAAAAAGGGTTATTTTGCTGAGGTATTAGATATTTTCTTGCGAGATCATGAAATGCGGCGGTCAACAAAATTGATGATTTCCAAGGATACAACCAAGGATATTTTAGAATCAAAGACAAGAGTAGAGAGATTACCTGTTATGTATATTGATTCGATAACAGAAAATGCTTACAAAAATGGTGAGATATTACCTCCTATGAATATTGGTAGGGTACATAAATCCTTACTTGGAACAAACAGCTTCCTCATCCCTTTCATAAAGTCGAATGGTCAAAAAGTAGATCTGTCTGGTTCTGCTATTTTTAAAGGAGATAGTAAAAAAATGATTGGAACTCTAAATGGAAGGGAAACAATGGGAGTCAATTTTATTACAGGTGAACTAAAAGGAGGGGTTATTGAAGTCATTATTGATGGTCAATTGGTCGTATTTGAAATTAGTGATGCAAAAAGAAAAATACATGCGAATGTCACCAATAAAGATCAAATAGACTTTACGATTGATGTTGTGGTTGAAGGTAATTTGGGTGAGGAATTTGGAGATTATCATATATTTGAACCTAAAACGGTTGCTAAATTGGAAGAAAAAGTGGCAAAAGAAATTGAGAAAATAACAGCAGGAATGATTGAAAAAACGCAAAAGGAATATAATGCCGATGTTTTAGGATTAGGCTCCTATTTACATCAAGAACACTATGATAGTTGGAAAACCATTAAAAATGATTGGGAGAGTGGTTCACATTATTTTTCAAAAAGTAACATACGCGTTAATGCCAAGATCATTGTACGTAGTATCGGGACGATCATGGAAACCCAAAAATAAAGGAGGTAAACCATGTGGGACTTTATAATAGGAAGACTTCCTTCGAAGTTCATCCTCATAAATGCAGTTTTCTCTTTGTTAATCCCACTAGGAATTTATAAGTTAAATAAAGTGCTCCATAAATTTGGTGATCCCCCATGGAAAAATAATCAAAATCCTAAATAAAATTCTAAGGTCTGTGTTGAGGAAGTAGTATAGACATTAACATGCGTCCATAAAGGGACGAGGATATGAGTAGGTTGCTGAGGCAGCCTTTTTCTCTTGTGTGTTGAAAAAAATGACTGGAATTGTTGATCTGTTCATACATAATTACCCCTAATCACTAAGCAAGTAAATGATACTCACCTATTTTGACGCACAAGTATCATAACTATCAATATTCATCATGTTATACAAAGAAAAATAGTGTAAAAAAAACTTGCGCTTTTGGTTTGGTTTTTTTACACGAAATCTCCTTAACCTTCTTTATCCCTTGAAACGTCCCCTTTTAAAAGAGTTGGCATGAAAATTGCTTACTAATCTTATAAGAAAGTGAATTTATTTAAGGAGTGACGAATATGAATCATGAATTTCATCCATTGCTTAAAGGGGCCATTGAATTGCATGTTCATAGTTCACCTAGTTTGTTTCCACGGAAGCAAACAGATTGGGAACTTGTCGAGGATGTGAAAAAGTCACAAATGGCGGGTGTTGTCTTAAAAGCCCATGAAGCGCAAACGGTCGACCGGGCAAGTCTTATTCGTGAGAAGGAACCGGGGTTACATGTATACGGAGGATTAGTATGTAATTACTTTACCGGTGGCCTATCCGCCACTGCAGTTGATGCCGCGATCCGGTTAGGGGCGAAAATCATTTGGATGCCTACATTTTCGGCTGAGGAGCACCAGCGATATTTTGGCAAGAAAAAAACGAAATTTTTCAATAGTAAACGTGCCATGACCCATCCAGCTGCTGGAATTGAAATATGGGATGAAGACAAAAACCTCCTTCCAGAGGTTTATGAAATATTAGAGTTAATTGCTGAGGCGAACATTGTTTTGGCCACAGGGCATTTGGCGGCAGAAGAAGTTCTTGTTTTAGTAGAAGCAGCGAAAGAAAGAAAGGTAGAGAAAATATTAATCCAACATACCGATTTAGGCATTGCAAGGGTACCTTTTGAATTAGAAAAACAGTTAGTAAAACAAGGCTGTATTCTGGAAAAATGTTATTTAGCCTGCAGCGAAGATTTTGATGATATCACAGCCCAGGAAATGGCGGAGAGTATTAAGCTGCTAGGTGCCGAGTCCTGTGTAATGGTGACTGATTATGGACAGCGCCATAATGTGCCGCCTATTAAAGCGTTAAGCAATTTTATTGAGGAGATGTTAGCAAACGGCATTTCAGAAGAAGAAATTACCACAATGGTCAATTACAATCCTAAAAAACTGTTAGGGATTTAGAAAGGAAGTAAAGGAATGGAAGCTGTTATAGTAAAAGAAATCGAGCAAATTGTCTCTGCCAATCGGATGATGACTGGGCTGGAAGATCTTTATTCTTATAGCTATGATGCTTCTTTTGGTGAGTATTTACCTGAACTAGCTGTTCAACCTGAAAACGCTTACGAGATTAGTCAAATTATGAAGTTAGCAAACAAGTATCGGATTCCCGTCTATCCAAGAGGTTCGGCTACCTCATTAAGTGGAGGTCCACTGCCTGTTGAGGGCGGAATTGTCTTAGATATGACGAGGATGAATAAAAAACTCATTATTGACCGTGAAAACTTGTTGGCCATTGTATCTCCAGGGGTTACGACCGGTGAAATTCATCGAAAAGCAGAAGAAGTGGGGCTGTTTTATCCTCCTGACCCAAGCAGTTCAAAGATATCTACGATTGGCGGGAATTTATTAGAGAATTCAAGCGGGCCAAAAGGGCTTAAATATGGGACCACGAAAGAATATGTCATTGGCTTAGAAGTGGTCACGCCAGAAGGGGAAATTGTTCGAACTGGCGGGAAAACAGTTAAAAATGTAACCGGGTATGATTTAACAAGATTAATTGTTGGCTCGGAAGGAACGCTCGGGATCGTAACCGAAGCGACATTGAGGTTAATCCCAAAACCAATTGCACAAAAAACCTTATTGGCAACCTTTAGTAGATTAGTTGATTCCGGGTATGCGATCACGAAAATTTTATCTTCTGGTATTTTACCTGCTGCAATGGAATTGATGGATAATCCTTGTATTCGGGCAGTGGAGAACTTTAGTCCATGTGGTCTTCCGATTGATGCTGAAGCACTCATTATCATTGAAGTAGACGGACATCCTTTGGCGATCCAGGAAGAAATTGAAAAATGTGAGGAGATCTGCTGGCAAGCGGGGGCAACCAGTGTTAGAACCGCCAAAACAGACCAGGAGCGGGAAGACATTTGGAAGGCACGCCGCATGGTGTCTCCGGCCATTACGCAAATGGGACCGACGAAAATCTCAGAGGATGCTACCGTGCCCCGCAGCCAAATTCCGGCGATGATGGAGAAATTGAGTCATATCCGCAAAAAATATGATCTTAATTTAGTTGTTTTTGGTCATGCAGGTGATGGAAATTTGCATCCTAATATTATTACGGATAAACGAAATATTGAAGAAATGAAACGAGTTGAGAATGCGGTCAGTGAGATTTTTGAAGCTGCTGTATCACTCGGTGGAACCCTTTCAGGTGAGCACGGAATTGGGATCCTAAAAGCCCCATACATGGAAATGGAATTAGGGGAGGCGGGCCTTGGGTTAATGAAGAAGGTAAAAGAGGCATGGGATCCTCTCAATATATTAAATCCGGGAAAAATATTTCCGAAAGCAGGGCAAACAAAGGTGGTGCTCGTATAGTATGAATGCTCCATTGAAGAAAACCGAGCCTTGTCCCTCCCCTCAGCCGCCTTCTCTCGTCCCAAAGAAGGGCAATCGATTATACGAATTAGCCTATGAAGCTACCAATCAGTGTATCCAGTGCGGATATTGTTTGCCTGCCTGTCCAACCTATGAATCCATGGGAAAGGAATCGGCATCGCCAAGAGGGAGAATTAATCTAGTAAAAATGGCGGCGGAAGGAAAGATCGATATTTCCAAGCACTTGGCTGAACCGATTGACCTTTGCTTAGGATGCCGCGCGTGTGAAACCGCTTGTCCTGTAAGTGTTCCATATGGGCATATTTTAGAATCAGCAAAACAGGTCATTGCAGAAGAGCAAACGAACCAGAATGATAAGTTGAAAAAATTAATTTTAAAACAGGTTTTCCCTTATCCAAAGCGGATGAGATTAATCGGAAATTTAACGTGGTTTTATCAAAAATCCGGTCTCAGAACCATGGTGAAGAAAACAAAGCTTCTTCACAAAATTTCAGAACCGATGGCAACATTTGAATCTGTGCTGCCAGAGATCGAGTCCCCAGCAAAACGGATCAAACTAGGTACGATTATTCCTGCTAAGGGTAAAACAAAAGCAAGAGTTGCTTTTTTTACAGGCTGTATATCGGACGCATTACTGAATCGAACCAACCGGTTAACGATTGAGCTGTTAACATTGGTTGGCTGCGAAGTGATTATTCCAAAATCGCAAAATTGTTGTGGTGCCCTGCATGCTCACCAAGGAATGATGGAACATGCCAAGGAGCTTGCGAAACAAAATATTGCTGCTTTTGAGGAAACAGAATCCGCCTATTATATTAACAATGCAGGCGGGTGCGGGGCTCTTCTGAAAGAATATGACCACCTTCTAGAAAAAGAGGAAGAATGGGCGGAACGGGCAAAGAAATTTAGCTTTGCCTCCAAAGACATTAGTGAAGTCCTCGTTGAATTCGGACCGCTCCCGTTTAAGAAAGAATGGGATGGTGTGATTACCTATCAGGATTCCTGTCATTTACGAAATGTGCAAGGGGTACACCGGGAGCCAAGGAAATTACTCCAATCCATACCCGGTGCTTGCTTTGTTGAACTTCCTGGAAGTGACAGCTGCTGTGCTTCAGGAGGAATCTATAATCTTCTCCATTTTGAGGAATCAATGAAAATCCTGGATCAAAAAATGGAAAACGTCGAAAAGACGAATGCCGCGACCGTTGTCACAACGAATCCAGGGTGTTTGCTGCAAATGCGGGTTGGAATCGAAAGGCAGGGATGCAGCGGTCAGGTACAAGGGGTTCATTTAGTCGATGTCTTAGCTGATGCATGTGGAATCTCGTAGGTGACAGGCACCTCCGAAATATGAGCGAAAGGGGAAGATATATGAAACTAGGAATTGCTCAGGTGGCGCCTGTTTTTGGAAACGTGGAGGCAAACGTATCAGAAATGATTGACTTCATGCAATTGAATAAAGAGAAAGCGGATTTGCTTGTTTTTCCTGAGTTATCTTTAACGGGTTACGATCTGAAAGAAGGGCTGTATGATGTAGCTTTAACGTTGGATTCCCGAGAAATTAGGCTCATATGCGAGTCATCAAAAGAGATTGGAATGAATGTCGTTTTCGGATTTGTTGAACAAGGGAAGGGCGACCAAATTTATAATTCCGCGATGATGATCAAAGAGGGTAAGATTTGTTCTGTTCAAAGGAAGATTTATCCTACTAATTACGGTGTTTTTGAAGAGGGGAAATATTTTTCCAGAGGTAAAAAAGTTCAGGTCGAACCAATTGGCTCTTTTACCTCCAGCATGCTCATTTGTAATGATTTATGGCACCCGTCACTGCCACACATTGCAGCCCACCAGCATACTTCACTGCTGATCGGATTAATTAATAGCCCAGATGGCGGTCTTGGCAGTCAGTATTCCAGTTCTAAGGGCTGGGAAACAGTAGGAAAGTTTTATGCAGGAATTTATGGATGCTATGTAGCATTAGTCAATCGTGTAGGGATTGAAAACGACATCACGTTTTATGGAAATTCAAAGGTAATCGATCCATATGGCCGAATTATTGCACAATGTCCATATGGAGAGCCGTCCGTCCAAATCTGTGAAATAGATACTAGCTTAGTGAAAGAAATACGAACGCTGCTCCCTGTTATAAGAGATGAGGATGTCCATGTAACCATGAGGCATTATCAAGAGATTGCAGAGCAGGAATTTGTATAAGACCGATTTTAAACAGCCTTGCCATAGAGTATGGTTCAAAACACCTATACTTTAATGTAAGGCTGTTTTTGTTTCTCTTATTCTACTATAATATCAGATATACGCAAATTTTCTAAAAATTATGTATAGGAGACATGAACTTGAAACAATTATTGCAATCTAGAATAACAAAAAGATATGTACTGGTTACGTTTATAGTTGTATTTGGTTCTTTAGCCTCCATTTATTATGTTACGACGAATGTCTTACATGATTCAGTACACTCAGAAATTAAATATCGAAATCAATTAATGGGAAAAACGATTAGTACCAAGACCAGCTTTTTGCTCGAGAAAATGATCAATGATATCCGCATCATATCCGAGTATGTTTTAAGTGATTCCAACGAAAACACGGTTTTTTATCAGACCGAAATGGACCATGTTGTTTCTAAAAATCCACTGTATTTATTCCTAGAAGTTATCGACGTATCTAGAAATTCCATTGCCACCATCCCAAATGTAAATAATTCAAGTTATGATGAAGTCCATGATATTTTAGACCGGTTAGAATGGAGCAAGACGTTTTATATTACGAATCTCCTAACTCTGGAGGATGGCCGGAAAACAATCGGAATTGCCTATCCTGTTCTTGATGAAAAAGAAAATTATCGAGGCGCCGTATTAGCCTATGTTAACTTAAACGTCCTATCAGATTACCTTTCTCAGGGGAAAATTGGAACGGAAGGGCTTAATGTATTAGTGGATCGCAATGGAACGATCATCGCTCATACACAGGAAAAATATATTGGAGAATCGCTAAAGGAGCATCCGTTAGGTCAAGGTTTAAGTAGATATCGAAGTGGTATTTGGGAAGGGGAATTGTTTCATGAATCACTGCTTACTTCGTACAGGCCGATTACCTTAGGGGGAATGGGTCTGATTATTGGTGAATCCACCGAACAAGCAATGGCACCATCAAAACAGGTTCAGGTTCTCCTATTGAAAGGTTTTTTACTGGTGCTGTTTCTTACCTATTTATTAACCTTGTTCGGAGCTTTTAGAATCATTCATCCTGTAACCAAATTAACGAGACAGGCTAAGGAGTATTCTGAAGGGAAAAGGGATGACTTTGAAAAGCTTCAAACAGGGGACGAGATTGAGAACCTTGCGGACACAATGGCAAACATGGCGATCGAATTAAAAAATAAAGAAAGGCATTTGTTCTATATTTTAGAATCCATCCCCTACGGAATCATCACCATCGATAAAGATGGAAGGATTGTGACGTTTAATAGGGGAGCAGAGGATTTATCAGGATATGCTCGCGAAGAGGTAATGGGCAAATTTATTATCGAGGTTCCCTTTAAAAGGTCTGAAGAAGAATTTCTATCATGGAAAACGATTAAGGAAGGAAGAGAAATTAACGAACAAGAAAGCTATATTTATGATAAAAATGGAAACAAGCGTGATGTCCGTATTTATTCCTCGTTATTTAGTGATGAAAATCAAACGATTATTGGTTCGATTCTTATTATAAGAGACGTAAGTGATATGAAAAAAATGGAGGATTATCTTAAGCAAAGTGAAAAATTGGCTTCATTAGGACAATTAACGGCAGGAATCGCCCATGAAATCAAAAACCCGCTAAGTATCATTCAAGCCGCAGCGGAAGCGATTCTACTAGATGTAAAGGATCCTGTTTATGTTCAAGAAATGAGTGAGGATATTTTAGAAACAACGGATCGCTTAAATCAATTATTAACTGATTTTTTGAGTTTATCAAAAGGGGAATTCGAAGATGAATGGGAACAAGTTGATTTAGCTGCCGTATTGTACGAACTTCTCAATCTATTGAAAAATAAATTTTCTGAGCTCAATATTTCCGTTACAAAAATATTTGACGTTGATGAAGCGTTTGTTTTAGCGAAACAAGGGAAATTAAGTCAAGTGTTCTTAAACGTTATGATTAATAGTCTGCATGCAATGGAAGAGGGAGGAACGTTATCTGTTCGATTAATGGAGACAGATGCAAATTGGCTTGTAGAAATAAAAGATACGGGGATTGGGATACCCGAATCTGAAATTAAGTGGATTTTTAATCCTTTCTATACAACCAAAAAAGAAGGGACGGGATTAGGGTTATCGATTGCCTATGAAATCACCACGCAGTTTGGCGGGGATATTCTAGCTGAATCTGATTTAAGTGGTACAAATTTATCCATTCAGCTGCCTAAACTCATCGAAGAAAGGAGAGCATTTTGGTCATGAAGAACATCTTACTTGTGGACGATGAATCCAAAATTTTAAAAATCTTAAAATCTTCGCTTACGAAACAAGGCTATACCGTCTATACCGCTGCAAACGGTCAGGAGGCACGAAAAAAAATATCAGATCTCCCTGCTAACCTAGTATTTTTAGATATGAAACTGCCTGATGCTTGTGGTTTAGAGCTTTTACAAGAATTTAGCGGGCTTTATCCTAACAAGATTTTTATAATGATGACGGCGTATGGAAATATTGACAACGCCGTAGCGGCAATGAAGGCGGGAGCTTTTGATTATATGGTAAAACCTGTTCGGTTAAACGAAATGCTTGTTACCATTGAAAAAGGATTTGAATGGCTTGGAGTAAAAGAGGAAAATAAGCGATTAAAAGAAAAGCTTCAGCAATCAGAGGTGAATGGGGAATTAGTGGCTAACAGCAGTGCAATGAAAGATATCCTTAGGCTGGTAGAACGGGTTTCCTCTACAGAAGCCAATATCATGATTCAAGGTGAAAGTGGAACGGGAAAAACAAAAATTGCCCAAATGATCCATATGCTTAGCGAGCGAAAACAGTCCCCTTTTATTCCAGTAAATTGTGCAGCGATTCCAGAGCAATTGCTTGAGAGTGAGCTGTTTGGTCATGAAAAGGGTTCTTTTACTGGTGCCGTTTCCAGCAGGAAGGGGAAATTTGAAGCCGCTAACGGAGGCACGATTTTTTTAGATGAAATTGGCGAGATTTCACCTGCTTTCCAGGCGAAGCTTCTCCAAGTCACGCAGGACAAGACGTTTATGAGGGTTGGCGGTGATGTTTTAAGAAAAGTAGATGTTCGGATTATTTGTGCAACCAATCGGGATTTAAAGAAGCTTGTAGAAGAAGGGAAATTTAGAGAAGACTTATATTATCGCTTAAACATTGTAGATATTTATATCCCTTCCTTACGAGAACGACAGGAGGATATTCCCCTGTTAGTGGAAAAATTCTTGGACAAGTATCGGATCAAACATCAAAAAAATTATCAAACAAACAGAGAATTATTGAACCATTTAATGAATTATCAATGGCCAGGAAACGTTCGCGAGCTCGAAAATGCGATCGAAAGGGCCGTCGTTTTATGCCATGGGGATTCCATTACGATTGAGGATTTCACAAGGGAGATCCGCGATATTAAAAATCAAAGTTTTACAGATTTTTTGGATGAAGACACCTATATTCCATTGCCAGATCTCTTGGATGAGATGGAAAAGAAATATATTTTAAAGGCACTTGATGACTCGCTCGGACAACCTTCCAAAGCAGCAAGAAAACTAGGAATCTCTAGACAAAGCCTTTTATATAAAATGAACAAGTATTTCACAGAGGAGCTTTAAATAAGAGGCGGATTCAAAAGTTTATTGCTTTTGAATCCGCTTTCTCTTTGGGAGAGTATTTTGTAAATATTTTTTTACACGATTGGCGGGTTTTTTTACAAAATTTTTAGAAAATTACATAAATATCTTTAATTCTGTGTTGGCACGGTACTTGCAAGATATATAGATAAATAGTTTGCAAGGGGGTGCAGAAGTTGGAGATTCTAGATTTCGTCTCAACCAATTGGTCAGAAATGCTTAGGATGACGTTAGAACATATTCAATTAGTTGGTTTAGCAGTTGGAATTGCTATTTTTACTGGGGTACCATTTGGAATTTATATTTCACAGCGGGAATCCTTGGCTGAATTGGTTCTGGCTGTAGCAGGTATCATCATGACGATACCGAGTATCGCATTATTTGGGATCATGATTCCTATTTTCTCACTTATTAATCAAGGAATTGGATTTTTACCAGCGATTGTGGCGTTAATATTGTATTCCCAATTACCGATTATTCGAAACACCTATATTGCGATTAAGAATGTGGATCCGAATGTAAGAGATGCAGCAATTGGAATGGGAATGACCACCTTTCAGCGTTTAGTAAAAGTAGAGCTTCCACTGGCCTTTCCGGTCATTATGGCAGGTGTACGAATGGCGATTGTTCTTACCATTGGTATAGGGGCCATTGCGGCTTACATTGGAGCAGGCGGGTTAGGCGGTTACATTGCCCGCGGTATTTCAACTAGCTATGCAGCGATGATTCAAGCAGGAGCATTAGCCGTTTCCATTTTAGCCATTTCTGTGGATTTATTGTTAGGGAAGTTGCAGAAGAAAGTAGCAGGGAGAAGTGCTAGATCTTAAAACGTAACTAAATGAGGAGGATGGTGAAGTCGAATGATTGAATTTAAAAATGTCACAAAGGTTTATGAAAGCGGTAACAAAAAAGTGACCGCGGTTAATGATATTAATTTTCAAGTTGAACAAGGTGAAATCTGTGTTTTCCTTGGACCATCCGGATGTGGAAAGACGACTTTGCTTCGAATGGTCAACCGCTTAATTCCCATTACCAGCGGTATGATTGAAGTAGAAGGTAAAGATATTCATTCCATGGATATGATTAAGCTTCGAAGATCGATTGGATATGTCATTCAGCACAATGGATTATTTCCAAATATGACGATTGAAGAGAATATTAATGTTGTTCCGAAAATGCTGGGCTGGGATCAGAGTAAAATGAAAAAACGATATAGTGACCTTATGGATATGATGGGATTGGACGCTGGTCAGTTTCAAAAGCGTTTTCCATATGAATTATCAGGGGGGCAGCAGCAACGGATTGGTATTGCCCGTGCTTTAGCGGCAGATCCGCCCGTAATGCTAATGGATGAACCGTTTGGGGCACTGGATCCCGTTATTCGGGACCACTTACAAAATGAATTTTTGAAGATTCAAAAAGAAATGAAAAAGACGATTCTTTTTGTCAGTCATGACATCGATGAGGCCATTAAATTAGGAGATAAAATCGCTATTTTTGATACAGGGAAGCTCATGCAAATCGGTACATCTGATGAAATCTTGTCTAAGCCAAAAAATGATTTTGTCCGTGATTTCGTCGGAGACGACCGCTCCTTAAAGCGATTAACGCTATTAACCGTTCGAGATTTGATTGTTTTAGTTGATGGCTTTAAAAAGAACCGATTGAATAATGAGTGGCATGGGCAGGTCATTTCAGTTAACGAGAACCTAAAGTCCGCTTTAGCCGCCTTGTTAATGGCTCCAAATGGAGAGGCGTGTGTAGTCGATGATCATAACCGGAAAATAGGCGTATTGCGTGTCTCTGATTTTAGTTTATTAACGGAAGTCCATCCGAAAGATATCTCGATTGTAAGATAAGGAGGGAGGCATTTTGACAGGTAAAAAAACGGAACAAATCGTAAAGATCAGTTTATATGTAATTGTGTTGGCGATTTTAAGCTGGGCATACTTTACCGGAGCATTTCAGTTCATTATTGATAATCCCGGTGACTTACTCTATTTAACTGGACAGCATTTAAAGCTTGTAGGAATTTCGGCGGCTCTAGCTATTGCCACAGCTGTGCCTCTAGGTATACTGATCACACGTCCAAAATTTAAAAAATATGATTGGATCGTGATGAACTTTGCAAACATAGGTCAAACGGTACCAAGTTTAGCGATTCTTGCACTTGTGATGAGCTACTTTGGATTAGGCTGGCAAACAGCGATTTTCGCACTTTGGTTTAATAGCTTACTTCCCATCCTTCGAAATACAGTCGCAGGGGTTGAAAACGTCAATCCTCTCATTATCGATGCCGGAAAAGGAATGGGAATGACTTCAAAGCAAATCTTTTTTAAACTTGAATTTCCCAATGCCATGTATGCAATCATGGCGGGGATTCGAACCTCAGTGGTCATAAATATTGGAACTGCTGCTTTATCCTTTCTTATTGGAGGCGGTGGTTTAGGAGATTTAATATTTACTGGAATTTCCCTCTATGATACTGGGATTATGCTTTCTGGAGCTGTCCCTGTCATCCTGTTGGCCATCCTGATTGATTTTTTATTGGGAAGATTCGAAAAGGTGCTCATTCCAAGGGGACTTCAAAGAACACTCGAAGCAGCTTAATTTTTACTAAAAGGGGAGGAAATACCAATGAAGAAATTTGTTTATCTGTTATGCGCTGTCATGATGCTCATCTCTTTAGCAGCATGTAACAGTTCAAGTGCAAGTAATAATGGAGGTGGTTCTGGCAAAGGTAAGGGGAAAGTGACGGTAGGAGGAAAGGATTTCACGGAGCAGCAAATTCTATCTAAAATTACTTCTATTTATTTAAAAGACAAGGGGTATGATATTGAGGAAGCGAGCAATATGGGAAGTACTGTCGTCCGCTCTGCCTTAGAAAATGGACAAATTGATGTTTATTGGGAATATACCGGTACTGGGTTAGTCGTGTATCAAAAACAAGCGGTGGAAACAGATTCCGATAAAGCCTATGAAAAAGTAAAGAAAAACGATAAGGAAAACGGAATTGCTTGGTTAGATAAAGCCAATTTTAACAACACTTATGCCATCTTGATGAAGAAGGACACAGCGGAAAAATTAGGGATAAAATCCGTTTCAGACTTATCGAAGCTTGTAAATGATGATTCAAAGAAATTAAAGTTTGCTTCTAATGCAGAATTTTATGCCCGACAAGATGGAGTAAAGGGTTTACAGGAGCATTACGGTTTTGAATTCCCTTCAAAGAACGTAGTGAAAATGGATTCTGGGCTGCTTTACAATGCGTTAAAGGATGGACAGGTCGATATTTCAGTTGGTTTCGCAACGGATGGCCGTATTAAAGGCTTTGATCTCGTTGTTCTTGAAGATGATAAGCAATTCTTCCCAGCCTATAATGGGGTTCCTGTTGTAAGACAGGAAGTAGCAGATAAAAATCCTGAAATCTCTGAGTTGCTTAATAAATTGGCGGATCTTCTCGATAATGAAACGATGATGACCCTCAATTATTCCGTTGATGTAGATCATAAGGATGTGACAGAAGTAAGCCGTCAATGGTTAGAAGAGGAAGGGTTAATTAAAAAATAACGTTCTCTACTAGGGAAGTGAACTGGATTGCAGATGGTTTCTGGAAAATTAGTGAAGTATATGATGGAAGAATCTTATTCTTCGATTCCCATCCATGTTAAGCAAGCTTTAAAAGAAGCCCTTACAGATATTATTGCCTGTACGATTGCAGGAACCAAAACAAATGTATTTGAAATCGTGAGGAAATTTTCCAGAAGTCAATGGGGAGCTGGAGCAAGCTCAATTCTCATGAGTTCTTATAAACTCAGTGCTTCAGGAGCTGTCCTTGTCAATGCAACATCAGCCAATGCCCTGGATATGGATGATGGTCATCGCCTTGTGAAAGGACATCCAGGTGCCATTGTTTTCCCCGCCGTATTTGCTGCTGCGGAAGAGTACAATATTTCAGGTGAAGAATTTCTGACTTCGTTGCTAATAGCATATGAAGTAGGGATTAGAGCTGGGATTCTCGCCCATCACCTTCGTTCTGAATACCATTGTACTGGTTCTTGGGGAGCCATTGGGGCAGCCGCTGGGGTAGGCAGGGTAATCGGATTATCTGAAGGTGAAATGCATCATGCGCTTGGCATCGCTGAATACCAATCGACCTATTCACCAATGATGCGCTGCATTGAAAAGCCATCCATGCTGAAGGACGGGATCGGCTGGGGAAGTATGACAGGAATCAGTTCTGCTTACTTAGCAAAAGAGGGTTTTACGGGGATTCCATCTCTTTTTGAAATGGAGGAAGCCCATGCTTACTTACAAGAATTTGGGCAAGTTTATAGAACAGAAGAACTCTACTATAAGCCTTACGCCTGTTGCCGGTGGGCCCAGCCAGGTATCGAAGCTTTGCGAGAATTGATAGAAAAGTATAATTTATCAAAGGAAAATGTTGAAAAAATAACCATTTATACTTTTACCGAGTCTGCCAGTTTGAGTCGATGCTATCCAAAAAATACGGAAGAAGCGCAATATAATTTAACCTTTCCAGTTGCCGCTTATCTGTATGCGGGTGAAGTCGGTCCCGATCAAGTATTAAATGAGTTAGAAAATCCAGAGATTCTAAAAATCATGGATAAAATGGAAGTTTATGGAAGTGAAGAATGTAATCGTGAATTTCCTAAAAAGGCTCTAAGCAGAATCGAAATTGTAGATTCTGAGGGGAACTTATATGCTTCTCGCATCCATCAAGCAAAGGGTGACTATGATTATCCGCTTACATCCACGGAAAAGAGGCAAAAGTTTACTAGTTTAGTAGCTCCGATATTAGGAGCAGCGCGTTGCGATGATTTATTTGAATGTATTCAAAATGTAGAAAACCTAAAAAACATTCGCCACTTAAGCGAATTAATAAACCTTGGAGGGATTAAACATGAAAGAACGCCAAATTAGTTTTTATAGTGAAGGATTAAAATTAGATGGGACGATCTATTTGCCAGATGATTATCAGCCTGGTGAAAAAAGACCAGCTATTATCCCTAACTCTGGATACCAGGGCTTTAATGAATTTTATCCGCGTTTGTTTGCCCGTAATTTAACTGAAGCAGGCTATGTTTGCCTCGGATTTGATTACCGTGGATTTGCAAAAAGTGAGGGGCAGCAAGGTAGAGTTATTTTAGATGAGCAAGTACAAGATATCAAAAATGCGATTACGTTCCTGCAGCTTCAAGAAGAAGTAGATCCTGAAAATATTAGCTTAATCGGCTGGGGAATGGGTGCCTCGAACGTTGTGCGCGTCGCAGCATCCGATGACCGCGTGAAGGCAGTTGCCGCACTAAACGGTTTTTTTAACGGTGAAAGATGGTTAAAATCCATCCATTCCTATGTTGAGTGGGTAGAGATTAAAAAGATGATCGAGGAAGACCGTATTCTTCGTGTCACAACTGGAAGTTCAAAATACGAGGATCCATTTATTCATTATCCATTAGACCCTGCCACTAATGATTATGTCCAAAAAGAACTTGCACCTTTATCACCATTTGGGAAGCTAACACAATTACAATTTACTGAATCGATTATTGAGTTGAATGCTGAAAAAACGGCGAAAGACATTAAATGTCCATTATTTGTAGCACATGGAAAGGATAATCTACTTCATCCAGTCGATGAATCCCTTAAATTTTACGATGCAGCAGCAGAACCTAAACAGCTGTACATCATTGATGGGAAACATAACGACTTCATGTATCATGAACACCCAGTATTCCAGGATTTAATTACTCAACTAAACACTTTTTTTGGAGCTTGTCACTTTCCTAATTTAGTCGAAGTTTGATAGCTGTTTGTGCTTATTGATGCTTATATGGAAAGACAAGGTATGTAAGGTTCACTGAGGAAATTAAAGTAAATTAATAAAGTTTAGGAAGAGAGAAGTGTTAAAAGCACTTCTCTTTTTTGTCATTTAGACAATTTAATTGCCTAGTAAATACTTTTTGCAAATGCTTGAACAAAAATCTGGGTACCAGGGGCAAAATAGAATTTATCATTTGAAAATTCAAAAATTTTTACAGAATATTTGCAAAACATTAATCCCACCTTTACCTTCATTAGGTACTATTTTCATAGGAAACTCAATTATTTCTTCTCTCTCTTTCTATTAAAAGTGACAGAAGAACACTCGCACGATCAGTCACTATGTTTCTACTAATTTAAAAGGGAGACTAGCAATGACAATGAAATTCAAGGGGAAATCAAAGAAGGTTGCAGCTATTCTAGTATCGGCAAGTATTTTCGGAAGTATATGGATGGCTCCGGTTGACCGTTCAACCAAGGTTCATGCTGCGGAGCAAACACTCACACAGGAGAATTTTGAGGAAATCGCTAACGGGCTGCTGCCTGCCGGCTGGAAGCTGGTCCAGGGAGATGCCAAGGTCATAGAAGGCAAGCTAGTATTAACTTCTCCATCTTCTGCCTCTCCTGCTAGAGTAGTGATTCCTTTAGGAAATCAATCAGGGAATTACGTTTTTGAAGCGGATATGACGTTTAAAAGCGCGGTGGAAGACAGCCGATGGGCTTCGTTGATGTATCGTGTACAGCCCAATTCTTATCCGTATTATCAATTCGCTATGCGCAGAGGCACTACGGCAATGAACGGGCTGGAGTTTGCGATTCGGAATGAAAGCAATCAGTGGGTTGTGCCGGAAACAAATTTTTATCCGGAAAATATGGCTTTCAATAAAACCTATCATATCAAAGTGATCGCAAGCGGCAATCGTGTCCAGCAGTTCATCGACTGGCAGCTTGTGGTTGATACGGATCAAGCCGGGAAATGGGCGAATGGGGATGTTGGCTTTCAAGCGAACGGTACGACGGTTCAATTCGATAATGTAAAGGTAAATGAATATCTGAATGCGCTTCCTCCTTTAGCGAAAACGAACGCTTTTCTTCCGAAAGAAACGAAAACGAATATCGTAAACCCTCCTACGATCATTTCGCAAACCGTTGCGCAAGAAGGGGCATCTTCGGTTCTCCTGCAGGCAAAGCGGAATGTACAGGGGCAATGGACTGTTGACGGAGCTCCTATTGAAAAATCTCTAGACAACATCAAAGGCAACTTCATTCCGGTTGTTCAGGTGGAGGAACATGCGGATATTGTAGGTCTAGCGAATATCATGAAAGAAACACAGATGCTGGATTTTCAGATTTTATCCAGCAATCCTGCCATCGTGAAAGAAATGCGAAGCTTTATAAAAACGGCTCGCGGTGCCCTTCTTTACAATAAGTCATCCTTCAATAAGAATGATATGGCCGCTTTCGCGCGAGACATTCATGAAAGTGATGCGATGGTTGCGGTAATGCCACAAAAAAATCTGAGCCCTGATGCGGTACATTATTTACATAGCCGCGCAATTTCCGTTTGGGGTAGCGGCGCAGAGGATGTGCAAACCGCCCATACGCTCATTCATCTTGGAGTGGACGGTATTGTGACGGAGAACCCTGCAGCTTCCATTGAAGCGTTGAGGCAATATCCAGTGAATACGCTCGTGCAGCGCCCGGTCGTTGCAGCACATCGCGGCGTACCTTCCCTTGCGCCAGAAAATACAATAGCTTCCTATCGAAAGGCTTCTGAATTAGGAGCGGATATGATTGAGACGGACGTGCAGATCACGAAGGATGGCAAGCTGGTCATTATGCATGACTACAATGTGGATCGGACAACGAACGGCACCGGTTATGTAAAGGATTTAACACTTGAACAGATTCGTGCATTGGATGCCGGCATCAAGTTCAGTCCCGAATTCCAAGGTGAAAAGGTGCCCACCTTTGAAGAGTTTTTAAATGAGTTTAAAGGGAAAGATGTGGTCCTGCTGGTCGAGTTGAAGACGAGCGGCATCGAGAAGCAAGTGATGCAGGAAATTGAGCAAGCTGGAATGATTGATAACGTAGTGATTCAAAGCTTTGATGCCAACCATATCAGAAACGTTCGCAGTCTCAAACGAGAAGTCGGCACTGGTTATCTTTACTCGGCAGGCGCTCCGACCACGATAGACAGCAGGTTGAAAAAAGCCCAGCAAATGATGCAGTACGGCGCCAGCATGAACGCGACGCTAAACGCAAACTACGGCAGTCTGTATCCGGAATTCATCCAGTACATGCGCCAGCGCGGATTTCTGAATATGCATTGGACGTTTAGGGACGAGGATCCATTTGGACAAGCCTTGCAGGCGGGCGTTGTCGGACCAATCACAGACAACACGCAGTGGCTGACGGACGCTCCGATTCGTCTGGAAATCCCGAACAAAAAAGTGAATCTGAAAGTCGGAAAAACAACGACTATACAAATAAAATCAAAAGTGAACTATCGAGGTGACATACGAGAGACGATTCCGACTACTCTATTTGTGAACAGCGGAGAAGACAAAGTGAAAATTGAAGGCAATACCATTCAAGCATTGAAGCCGGGAATAATGAATGTGTTTGCGATGCATACTTTCCAAATGCTCGGGAAGGAATGGCATATTGTAGCTGAGCCGATTGAAGTAACTGTTACAGAATGAAAAGTAAAGATAAATGCCTCTCTTTCAAACGGAGGGGCATTTTATCGTTATGGGTCTATATTAATATTCTTTCAAAGAGGTTGTGAAGTTCATGGAAAAGAATCTATTATTCTTTCTGTAGAATCTTATGAAAGGATGGTGGTTTTTTTATGTGCGCCCTGCAACGGTGATATTTAAAGCACCTCTCGAGTTAAACGGGCTTTTAATCCTAATATAAAAGAGTATGAATACCGTTGAGATTGTATAGGTTTTCACTTAAACTACTATGTAAATAAACTTCTGTAACATAGGTAAAATGGCAATACTAAAGAAGATGCAGCTCATTCAAATTTTTTTAAAAGAGAGCGCCTGATCCAAGGTGCCTAATTCTCGTAAGAAATATTAAAGGAAGGAAGTGGTGAGAATGAAACCACAAAGAACTTTTTTTAAAATTAAAGATTTGATATTTGAAGTCCAGAAACCCGAAATTACACTAAAACAAATCAGAGTTTCGCAGATTAAAATTGAAAATGAGGAATATAAAGCACTTAGAAAAAAATTCGATGAAGATGTTTTTAATATAGAAAAAAAACCTGAAGGATGGTTTATAACTGAGAAAGAGTAAGCCCATCTCGTTTTATGAGAGGGCTTTCATGTATAGATATGTAATACCTTATTGAACGAGGGGGTTGACCGAGGAGATTAATAGATAATGATTGTGTAGATTTGTCCGTACCCTGATACAAAAACAATCATAGTTTATCTAAAAGAATTAGAAAAATGTTTGCAAAAAGTAAATACCGAGGAACTAAAAAGATGGCGAAATTAATTCACAAGAATTGCCCAAACATAAAGAGCAACCATTTTTCGATAGTAGAGCGAATCGGATCGATGATTTGTTTTTTGGCTTAAAAAGAAAAGAAACTGCGACCAGTACTCACACCACTCAAAATCAGATTGATAATCTTCTTAAAACGTAGAGTTAGAAATGCTTATGGAAACGATCGATATGTTTGTTACAACCTCTAAACAATTTAAACCATTATTTAAAGAAATCCCTCCTTTTTTACATCGATTTAGTAAAAAGTTCAAATCTAACGAATAGTATATACATTACTCTTAAGGATAGTGAATCAGGTTCTAGAGGGTAGATTATTGAGCAATAAAAGAATTTGCTGTGCTAAATTTATTACACCTACACCATAAAGAAGAAATGACCTGTAAAAGGTGTTTTTCTAACAGCATCTCCCAGTATGATTCCAAAAGCGAAAAGGACATATGAAGGTAATTGTTTCACTCAACGAAAATATGAATATAAAGAACACTCCAAAACTAATTTAAGGTGGCCTCAAAATGGATAAAAGAGTTCAATTCGACTTTGAAATCGAGTTTACTAATGGCGGTGGAATACAAGGGCAGGAATTTCGACTTGATATTGATGGAGATGACATTACTGACGAAGAGTTAGCTAAGTATATTGTAGAGGATATGAGGTTGCTAATGGTTGGTGAAGTAAGGATACTTAACAAAAAAATAATTAATGAAAAACATAAACGAAGACCTGTTGATGAGATTTTAGGTGGATTTTTAGGTGATAAGTTTGGGAAGAGTAGTATTTTAATGACGGCCCTTGGGTTATCTGCCATTTTTTTAATTGCTATATCAGTCTTACCCATTACGATGCCTCACATGTACTTTAATGTCCTAGTCGTATTAATTGGATTAATGATTTATACCGTTAGAGGTCTTTACTGGTCGTTACTTGGTGACTGTAAGATTGATGAAAAGATACTCGGCCTCGCAATAGGTGTCATATCCTTTATAGGCTATACACCAGATATTATCATGCCTATCGTAAATATTGTGTTGTTTAAATCATTCGGTGATAACAGTGGATATAATGCCTACTTTATCTTTTGTGCATGTGCAGGTATTATTGCGATCTTAATGACTTTAATCTTTAGAAAGTCAGTGAAGAAAGAAGCTGGAAATTCCATTAAAACAGAAGATTTAATTGTGAAAAATGCTTAATTTATTGTAGTAATATTCAATTCTACCAATTCCAATAAAAAAGAAAGAAGATGAGTATATGCTCATCTTCTTTACATGTGTGCCTAGCATGGGTTCAATTTTAAAAAGGCAGAGCTTAAAGAATAGAAATAATTATCAACAGGGGAAGCATTAATGAAGGCTGGGAAGCTTCGTTATGCTTCTTTTTGTGCAAAGTAATGTAATAGGATGACTCTCTATTTGAACCATTAGAACAATTCCTGTGAAATTTAGCCTAGGATAGTATTCTAAAAATTTAGTATTATAGTAATATTTACAATAATTCAAAATATTCGATAAAATAAAACCAACCCATCAGACAGGTGAGACATGTAAGACGCATAAGAAAAGGAAGACGCATAAGATTAGAAAAAACGAATGGGGTGCTGAGCATGTCGAAAAAAGTAAGTAGTATTGTAACTGAATATGTCCTGGAGGAAATTAAAAAGGGAACATTTAAGGTAGGTGATAAACTGCATTCGGAACGAGAGCTCATGGAAACATTGAAGGTAGGACGGTCATCCGTAAGAGAAGCTTTAAATAGCCTGGTCGATATGCAGATTTTAGAGAAGCGCATGGGAATTGGGGTATTTGTCAAAAAAACGGATATTAGCGGCATGGTTCACTCGCATGTCGTGTCCGCGCTGCTTGATCCGAAAAGTTCCAGAGAAATCATGGAGTTTCGTTTGATGCTTGAGGTTGAAATTTGCGGGAAGGCAGCGGAAGTTGCTACAGAAGAGGACTTTGTTCAAATGGAGCAATCTCTGGAAATGATGAAGAGAGCGATCCAATTCAATTTACCTATTTTGGAAGCGGACCAAAGATTTCACCAGGCCATCGTCCATGCAACAAGAAATCAGGTCTTGATGAAAGTCTATGAATCTATTAATGATTTACTTACCTCCGCCAAAAGAGAAATGGTTTTGATTTCTGATAAAGTAACTACGTTTCAATTCCACAAGAACATTTATCAGGCGATCAAAGACCATCATGTAGAACGGGCGAGACAAATGATGAGGGAACATTTGTGTGACGTAGCCATTCGATATGAAAAGCTACATGAAAAATGGGAGAAAGAAGAACAGGACCGGGAGAAAAATGGACAACTAATTTCACCTTCTTCGGATGGCTGAGTAGGTAGTGTGCTATTTTTTTGAATTAAAATTTCTGAAAATAATTATTTTTCAGTTTTATTTTTAAAAATTAGATCAATCAAAATGGGGGTTGAAAGTATGTTTAGTAAAAAGGCTCGGTTTACTTTTGCTACAGCCATAATCGGTACGATGCTGGCATTGACGGGATGCAATGGCGGGAATGAATCTGCAACGAGTGGTAAATCTGAACAAAAGCCACAAGCTTCAGTACCTGGTGACAAAAAAGTGATTAATATCGGTCTTAAAGCGGATCCGCCAAGCTTAGATCCCAGCCAATCCAATGCTTTAGTAGATCGCCAGGTTCAAAACAGCATCTATGATAAACTCTTTGACCTGGACAAGGATGGAAATATTGTACCTGTCTTAGTCGAATCCTATGAGGTTTCTCCGGATGGAAAGGTGTATACCTTGAAATTAAAGACAGGGATTACCTTTCATGATGGTACTGAATTTAATGCTGACGTTGTAAAATTCAACATCGAGCGTAATAGAGAAGATAATTCTCGTCGTAAGAATGAAATGAGTTTTGTTCAAAAAGTAGAGGTAGTAGATCCGCAAACGGTGAAGATTGAACTGTCCGAACCATTCTCTCCTTTTATTTCCATCCTTACCGATCGATCAGGGATGATGGTATCTCCTGATGCGGTGAAGAAATATGGCGAGGATTACTTGAACCATCCTGTCGGAACAGGTGCCTATGCTTTCGTGGAGCATGTTAAGGGCGACCATGTTACCTTGAAAAAGAATGAAAACTATTGGAATGGTGAAGTCAAAATTGATGAATTAAATTACAAGGTGTTTACGAATGGCACAGCAGCGGTTCAAAACTTAAAATCGGGTCAACTTGATTTCATCGATGATGTTCCGACTAAAGAAATTAAGGGATTAGAAAACAATCCTGTTGGAAAAGTGGTTGCTGAATCCGGAATGGCTTACCAAGGGTTCTACCTGAACACCAAACAAGAGCCATTCACCAACAAATACCTTCGTCAAGCTGTAAATAAGGCGGTCGACCGTGAAGCTTTCATCAAGGTAGTACTAGACGGCTATGGAGCACCTGCAAACTCTCCGTTCGGACCAGGTAATCTGGCACATGGAGACTCGGATAAAGTGAGCAAGCCGGATAAACAGGAAATTAAGGATCTGCTGGACAAGGGCGGTAAGCCAGATGGATTCAGCTTTAAATTACAAATCGGCACCTCTCCTGTCAATGAACAGTTCGGGGCTGTTATTCAAAGCATGTTAAAGACCTATGGTATCCAGGTAGAACTAGAAAAGGTGGAGTTTGGTACGATGTTGGAAAATGGGGCTAATCATAAATTCCAAGCTCTTCAGCTCGGATGGTCAGGACGTCCCGACCCAGACCAAAGCTTCTTCGATTTCGTCGTAACCGATCAGCCAAACAACTATGCAGCTGTTTCAAACCCGGAATTGGACAAGCTCGCTAAGAAAGCTCGAACTGAATTGGATCCGGCGAAACGTAAAGGACTCTATGATCAGGCGATGGAAATTGTCCATGATGAATCTGAGTACGTGTATATTTACCATGATTTCAACCGTTTTGGTGTATCTAAGAAGGTTACTGGTTTTGAATATATACCAGACGGCATCATCCATACACAAAAATTAGACAAGCAATAAGATCATCTTGAAATAACTTTTGAGGAGGAGAAGGATATGAAATTCTTAGTAAGGCGTTTGCTGTTAACCATTCCGATTCTCTTCCTAGTGTCGATTCTGACATTTTCTTTGATCCATATGATCCCGGGTGATCCAGCCCGGGTCATTCTTGGTCAAGAAGCGACACCAGAAGCCTATGAATCACTTCGTGCAGAATTAGGATTGGATAAGCCTATTGTTGTTCAGTACGTTACCTGGGTTGGGAATGTTGTGACAGGAGATCTGGGATTATCGATCACGGATCGGGTGCCTGTCACCGAACTAATCTTCCAACGATTGCCCGCTACGGTTGAATTAACGATTGGTACCTTTGTGGTCGCATTATTGATTGCTTTTCCTGCCGGTATCCTTGCAGCCGTTAGAAGAGGAACAGTTATCGACTATACCAGTACATTTATTGCTTTGGGCGGGATGAGTATCCCAAGCTTTTGGCTGGCTATGATGGCAATTATTTATTTTTCAGTAGAGTTAGGCTGGCTTCCGGCCTCGGGGTATGTTCCGTTTTCAGAAAATCCAGTCCAGAATTTGATGGCCATGATCTTACCTTGTTTGGCCACAGGTCTTCGTGAGTCGGCGGTGCTTATGAGAATGCTTCGCTCATCTTTGCTTGAGGTCGTCAATATGGATTTTGTCCGTACAGCTAAAGCCAAAGGGCTAAATGAAGTGAAGACCATTTTAGGACATGTTCTCCGTAATGCCATGATCCCGGTTGTGACTACCTCCGGCTTGATGATTGCCGGACTTCTTGGCGGATTGGTTATAACCGAATCGATTTTCTCCATTCCCGGCTTTGGCCGACTCATTGTAGAGTCCGTTTTTAAACGGGATTATGTAACCGTCCAGGGAGCGATCCTGGTATCTGCCGTATTGGTTGTCTTTGTAAATCTGATCGTGGATCTTCTTTATGCTGTCATTGATCCAAGAATCAAGGCGGAGAAGGGGGTATCGTGATGAAGACGTTCAAAAAGTTTTTGCGAACAGGATTAGGGGTTTTAGGTGCCCTTATTATTTTAACAATGGTTGTGATGGCCATTTTTGCTCAACAATTGGCACCTTTTGATCCGAACGCCCAAGATTATAATGCTATTCTATTGCCCCCAGGCGGAGAGCATCTTTTTGGAACGGATGATTTAGGACGGGATATTTACTCCCGTGTCGTTTACGGAGCACAAATTTCAATTAAAGCGGCTTTATTATCGGTAGGGATTGCCATCCTCATTGGAGTTCCCATTGGACTTCTTTCTGGTTACTTTGGCGGATTCTGGGATGAATGGGTGGTCATGCGATCTGTTGATGCCATGCAGGCTTTCCCTTTTCTTATCCTGGCGCTGGCGATTGCCGCCGTGTTAGGAAATGGATTTGGAAATGCCATGATCGCCATTGGAATAGGGTTTGCCCCCGCTTTTATCCGGATTACACGAGGACAGGTGTTGCAGCTTCGTAATATGGAATATATTCTTGCGGCCAAAGCGACAGGCGTGAAAGATCTTCGCATTATTTTCAGTCATATCCTGCCTAATGCACTTAATCCAATTATTATTCAATCTACTCTGGCTATGGCAGCAGGAATTCTTGCAGAAGCCTCCTTATCCTATTTAGGACTAGGGGTGCAGCCGCCGACCCCATCATGGGGAAGTATGCTGAACCAGGCCCAAACATTAATGAATGTGTCTCCTTATGCAACTATTTTTCCTGGTATGGCCATTTTCTTGGTTGTTCTCGGATTTAATCTGCTAGGTGATGGATTACAGCAAACCTTGGATCCAAGAATCCGAAAATAATGGAAAGGAGATGTGAACATGAGTGCTATCTTGGAGGTCAAAAATCTGAAAACAAAGTTTAAAACAGATTACGGTACCGTTAGTGTTGTTGATGGTGTAGATTTCTCCATTAAGCCTGGTGAGACGCTTGGCGTCGTTGGGGAATCTGGATGCGGAAAAAGTGTGACTAGCCTTTCGGTTATGAGGCTTCTGCCGTCCAATGCCAGCAATGAAGGAAGTATAACCTTCCAGGGGAAGGAGCTGATATCCCTTCCGGAGAAGCAGATGCAGCAGGTTCGGGGAAATGATATCGCGATGATCTTCCAGGAACCGATGACATCCCTTAATCCATTGCATACGGTAGGAAGGCAAATCGAAGAAGCTGTTATTCTCCATATGAACATTTCCAAGCAAGAGGCCAAGGAAAGAGCGATTAAGATGCTAAATGCAGTTGGGATGCCGAGAGCACAAGAGATTTATGGTGAATATCCCCATCAGCTGTCAGGCGGCATGCGTCAGCGCGTAATGATTGCTATGGCGATGGCGTGTGATCCCAAATTAATCATTGCGGATGAACCAACCACGGCCCTTGATGTAACCATTCAGGCGCAAATTTTGGATTTAATGAGAGATTTAAAAGATAAAACAGGAACTTCCATCATGCTCATAACGCACGATTTAGGGGTTGTAGCCGAAATGTGTGACCGCGTAATCGTCATGTATGCCGGCCAAGTTGTTGAAGAGACAGATGTACAGACTTTGTTTGAAAATCCGAAGCATCCCTATACGATGGGGCTGATTGATTCCATTCCATCCTTTGAGGATGAAAAGGAATATTTGAATACGATTCCCGGCTCCGTTCCGCTTCCCTATGAGATGCCGAAAGGATGCCGGTTTGCTCCTCGATGCAGCTGGGCGAAGGAGATTTGTCATCAACATGCTCCAGAGCTGATGGAAATCGAAAGCCAACATAAATGCCGCTGCTGGCTTGTTACGAAGGAGGATGCATCATGAGCGAAAACAAGCCTATTTTAGAGATCAAAGGGTTAAAAAAATACTTTCCTATTAAGACGGGTTTTTTCAATAAAGTAACCGGTCACGTCCAAGCTGTTGACGGGGTGGATTTTAGCGTGATGCCAGGTGAGACCTTAGGAATAGTGGGAGAATCAGGCTGTGGAAAATCGACCACGGGACGTACGATTTTGCGTTTATTGAATCCCTCTGCTGGAGAAGTGTTGTTCAATGGCAAGGATCTGGCGAAACTGTCCAAGGAAGAAATGCGGCAGATGCGCAAGGATATTCAAATGGTCTTTCAGGATCCCTATGCTTCTCTCAACCCGCGCAAAACGATTAGGCAGATTCTGCTTGAGCCCCTGAAAGTGCATGGGATTGGATCATCCCGTGGGGAACGGATGAAAAGAGTGGAGGAAATTATCGAAGTGGTAGGGCTGAGAAAAGAGCACTTAGACCGTCATCCCCATGACTTCTCCGGTGGTCAGCGCCAGCGGATTGGGATCGCGCGAGCTCTCATCCTTAAGCCGAAGGTAATTATTGCGGATGAACCGGTTTCTGCTCTTGATGTTTCCATCCAATCGCAGGTTTTGAATCTATTAAAGGATTTGAAGAAGGAGTTTAATCTTACGCTGATCTTCATTTCTCACGATCTATCCGTTGTCAGGCACTTATGTGATCGTATTGCCGTGATGTATTTGGGGCGTGTGGTGGAGATTGCCGATAAAAAGCAGCTCTTCACTAACCCAAGCCATCCATATACGCGAGCTTTATTATCGGCTGTGCCCATTGCGAATCCGAAAGCCAAGCGGGAGCGGGTCATTCTTCAGGGAGATTTGCCAAGTCCGGCTAACCCGCCGTCAGGATGTACATTCCATCCTCGTTGCCCGGTCGCAAATGAAAGCTGTAAAACGAAAATTCCCATTCTAAAAGCCATTGATAGCGGACATCAGGTTTCCTGTCATCTCTTTACGGAGGGGAAGGTAAAAGAAAGCAAAGAAGAAATGATCGGATAAATCATCCAATTGCTAGAGACTAAAGGAGGTAACAAAACATGAATTTTGATGCTGGACATTATCCTTATCCATCACAACGAAATGTAGTATATGCCAAGAATGGAATGGTCGCTACGTCTCAGCCCTTGGCTGCACAAGCAGGGTTAGATATTTTGAAACAAGGCGGAAATGCAATTGATGCAGCGATTGCAACCGCTGCTTGTTTGACCGTAGTAGAGCCTACCTCCAACGGAATTGGGGGAGACGCTTTTGCGCTTGTTTGGACAAAAGGACAATTACACGGACTAAATTCAAGTGGTCCGGCACCGATGAAGATCTCCATCGAAAAAGTAAAACAAGATGGACACGAAAGGATTCCAAAGTACGGCTGGCTCCCTGTAACTGTACCTGGTGCTCCGGCAGCTTGGGTAGAATTATCAAAACGTTTCGGCCGTCTACCGCTGCTAGAGGTGATGAAGCCAGCCATTGAATATGCAGCAAACGGCTTTCCTGTTTCACCTACACTAGGACGCTTTTGGAAAAGGGCATTCGAACAATACAAGCAGCAATGTACAGGGGAAGAGTTCGAAGCATGGTTTGAGACCTTTGCACCAAAGGGACGAGCACCTGAAGTCGGAGAAACATGGTCCTCACTTGACCATGCTGACACACTGGAAGAAATCGCAAGGACAAACGGAGAAAGCTTTTACAAAGGGGCCATTGCAGAAAAAATAGCAGCAGCTTCCAAGGCTAACGGAGGCTATTTAACAAAAGATGATTTAGCCGCCTTTCAACCTGAGTGGGTAGATCCTATTAAGGTAAACTATCGCGGCTATGATGTTTGGGAAATCCCGCCAAACGGGCAGGGTATTGTAGCTCTTATGGCTCTGAACATACTAAAAGGCTTTGATTTTACAGCAAAAGAAGCAACAGACACATACCACAAACAAATCGAAGCCATGAAGCTTGCTTTTACATGCGGCAAGCAATATATTACAGACCCTAACCATATGGGGGTAAGTGCAGAAGAGCTATTAAGTATTTCGTATGGCCAGCAGCGCCAAGCACTGATTGGAAGTGAAGCATCCACGCCTGCTCCAGGTGTACCACCGCGCGGAGGAACCGTGTACCTTGCAACAGCTGACGGAGAGGGCAACATGGTATCCTTTATCCAAAGTAATTACATGGGCTTTGGTTCTGGGATTGTAGTGCCAGGAACGGGAATTGGCTTACAAAACCGAGGACATGATTTCAGCCTTGACCCAACGCATTACAACTGCCTTAAGGGTGGCAAGAAAACGTACCATACGATTATTCCGGGATTTTTAACGAAGGGTAATCAACCTGTTGGACCTTTCGGTGTAATGGGAGGATACATGCAGCCACAAGGTCATGTTCAAGTCATTATGAATACCATCGATTTTCACTTAAATCCCCAAGCAGCTTTAGATGCACCAAGATGGCAATGGAAGAATGATAAAACAGTAGAGGTAGAAAAAACCTTCCCATTCCACATCGCAGAAGAATTGGTGCAAAAAGGACATGACATTAAAGTGATGGTAGACTCAGGTTCGTTTGGCCGCGGACAAATTATATGGCGAAATCCTGAAACAGGTGTACTGATGGGGGGCACAGAATCACGGACAGATGGGGCCATTGCCAGTTGGTAATCCACAGTAAGGGATTGATTCTATGAAACAACGAGACATTTTTATCGCATTTTTTCGAAGCAGTATGCTTGGATATGGCGGGGGACCTACAACGATACCTCTCGTCCAAAAAGAGGTAGTAGAACGGTTTAAATGGATGAACAATGAGGAATTTGGCGATGTGTTAGCCATTGCGAATACATTGCCTGGCCCGATTGCAACAAAGATGGCAGGCTATATTGGATTTCGCATTGGTGGCGTACCTGGCATGATCAACGCCATCTTTGCCACCATTTTACCTACGATCTTTTTCATGATTATATTACTTAGCACCTTAATTGAGTTTAAAGATTTGAAATGGGTTCAAGGTATGACAAAGGCAGTTGTACCGGTAGTAGCCGTGATGCTTGGAGTCTTAACGTGGGAATTCATCCAGAGTGCTATTAAAGGACTCAAGTGGTTTTTTACCACCGTGCACATCCTTGTCGCATTAGTACTAATTGAATACTTCGGTATTCACCCCGGCTTTGTAATAGGAGCTCTTTTAGTATTTGCCTTAGTAAAACCAACCAAAATCACTGTGAAAAGGGACAAAGAGAAGGGACTATCAGTATGATCATTTACTTGCATATCTTTTGGGCCTTTTTCTTTGCGAATATTTTAGGGTATGGCGGAGGACCAGCCACCATTCCTCTCATTCAAAAAGAAGTAGTAGAACACTATCAATGGTTAACAACACAAGAATTTAATGAAGCTTTGGCAATGGGAAATGCCTTGCCCGGTCCGATTGCAACAAAGATGGCAGGCTACATCGGATTTCAAGTAGGAGGCTACTTTGGTTCAATGCTGGCAGTATTAGCAACAGTCGCTCCGTCTCTGATACTGATGCTTACTCTAATGGGTCTTCTCTATAAGTTTAGGAAATCTCCGCAAGTCAAACGGATGACGCTTTACGTCAAACCCACCATTGCGGTACTTCTAGGAGTGATGACCTTTCAATCATTCTATGAATCATACTTCCAAATCGGAATCGGACACATTCTATTTCTAGGAATCGGCAGTTATTTACTAATGGAAAAAGTAAAAGTCCACCCCGGAATAGTCGTATTTGGTTCCCTCATTTACGGTGCAATCAATTTGTAAGACCATGCCATGGGTGACCATGGGGACGGTTCTTGTGGACCTCGTTAAAACATAAAAGCCAGGAGAACCGTCCCCATTGAACGGAAGAACCGTCCCCATTGAACGAAAAAAAGCCACTGTTTCAGTTGAAAACAATGGCTTTTCTGTCATTAGGATTTCATATTTAATTTCATTCCAAAAGTTAAGATCTCATAATTATTTTTAAGAATAAATCCATAGTTTTTTTTATGGTCGATTACGATATCTCCATCTAGATGGTTAATCACCAATGGGTCAATTAGAATGGTAATGGCTTCGACTTTAAATATCTCTTCATTATTTATTTGCTCAACCTGAGCAAGTTCGTACATATACGTGGCCCCTCAGCCAGTAGTTCGGATTTCATCAATCTTAATGGTTGGCTCTTCACCAAGTACATTTATAAGCTGCTGCTTTGCGTCTATGGTAATGGTAACTTTCATTTTTTTTCACCTCAAGTTAATTTTACCCTTTCCTTTCCGAATTAATCGAGAAATTAGTATTCAGTATAATACTAGTGTTCTTCTCGGCTAGATCATATAAATCGCAAGAATTACCTTTCACATTTCGACTTCCTTTTTCCCACTTTTAAGAGAAAAAGTTTGATTTAGTGGGCTATTTTCCAGTTCTAATCAAACGTTTAATTAAATCAATTTCTGTTGGAACCTCTCGAGGATTATAAAAGAGCCTTTATTTTGACAGTCTTTGTAAAATCGTGGGATATAACCGTGCCAATCCTCGACTATAAATTTTCTTGAAAACCTTGAAGAGTTCTTTTTTTAAAAGGGCTTTTAACACTATTAATCAATCGATTGATTGGAAGGAAAGATGGTGGAGTAATGTCGAAGTCTGCTTGAAAAGACGGAAAAAAAGAGCCCCGAGGCTCTTTTTACATAGATTTACTACTTCTTCCACATCTGATGCATTTACTGGTGTAATAACTGTACTTATGTCGTCTGCGAAAGAAACAAAGGATGGATTTTAAATTCAAATAAAACACTCCCTTTGAATGATTAAACCGGTGGTTCAGCCATTGTATAGTCACTATAGAACAGTGACGTTGTGACTATAGGTTTATATTTATGATTTAATAGTACCATTTATTGGATTATTCTGAAAGTAAAAACATTCCATAACTGGATTTATTCAATCATACTAGACATTATAGTACTCATTTGTTTCTGGGGTGTATTGAAACACAGAATAAATAACTTCAGGATTTGCCTCTTCTTCAAATTCCATGTCCACTTCTATAAAGTCCCATTCTTTCGCTAATAATTGATCGGTAGTGTTTGAAATATTTTTGTCAGCTAAAAGTTCTTTAATATGTAAGGAGTTTTCTAGATTATATTTTGAGCAGGTAAATGGACCAAACTCCTCTGTTTCACCATTTTTTAATAGAAATACAAACTTCCCAATTAAAACTACTGCCGGAATTTCTACTAAAACCGTGGTTTCATTCAATGTAGAAGCGGGTATTTAAAATAGAAATTAGAAATATCCTTTTTTAACGTGTTTAACGTGCATCTCTACTCTATTATATAGTAGATAGTCTTGTTGGAATGGTTGAAATTTGCGTATTGTAACTTTAGGACTATTTTTAAGAAAATAGGGAACATTTCCAATTTTAAAACGTTTAATAGATAGTGAGAATTTTTGGGGGGGAATAAAAAGATGAGGCAAGGTTTAATTTTGATCACTTTTTTAATGTTAATGGCTGCATGTTCTTCTGAAGATGTTTCTCAGAGAAAGGTAGATACTACCGATGAATTATCTCCAGAAACAATGACCTTAGAACCAACCCAATTGATAACTGAGAATGAAATGATGGAGAGCAATCAAGATATTCAACTGATAAACAGTGAAAATAATAGCAATGTTGAAACGCAAAGTTTACTTTCTTCTCAGACGGTAGAGGAAGGGGAAAATGAAATTCAAACCCTATCAAAGGAACCTACGGAACCCTTAGTGGAGGAAAAAGAAGAAACACCTGCCGAGGATTCTATTATGATCGGAGATACGAAATATATTAATTTGATGAAAGAAGAAAAGTTTCAGGATTGGATAAACGTTGCGGTGAAATATGGGGCAAGCCTTTATGCTATTCCGTATTCTGATGTTTTTGCCATTGTGAAAGATGAAGAGGTGCTCGTCGGTATGAGTACTGGGGTTGCGAGTGCAACGCCAAACCACATCGATATTCTTTGTGATTTGATGGTAGATAAAGGCGAGTCTTCAGAAAAAGTTATCGAAGGTATCAAACAAGTGGCTCAAACAGGAGAAAGTGTTCAAGTGCTAGGTCCACAAGAATTTGGCGATGATTATTCAATCGAAAAGCAAGAGGAGTGGATTGTTGTTTCATGGTGATGGGACCGTGGGGGGACCGTAGGGACGGTTCTTTTGGTCTGCACTACCTATATTAAAAGGACGAGAGAACCGTCCCTATGGTCAGAAAGGCCGTTGTCAAATCTATTTGGCAGCGGTTTTTTTTTTGTCTTTTTTAATACTAAGGAAATCTTAAGATTTTCATAGAATGTTTTTTAAGATTTCATGGGTATCATGTTTTTAAAGCAAAAATGCCTTTTTGACGGACGTTGGGGAATAGGTTTTGATGCTTAATACATCATACAAACAATAATAATGTAATTAATTTCAATAATATTTTATTGATAAACGATAAAATTTGTGTTAAATTCGAATAAGTAATAAAAGACGAAATGATTAAATCCATTAAAAAGGAGTACGTGTATGAGTAACGAACCTATCATCAGCTTGAGTAATGTGACCAAAGTAATTGGTCGGACTACCATTATCGATAATCTTACGTTTGATGTACCACAAGGTGAAATCTTCGGCTTCCTTGGTCCAAATGGGGCTGGAAAAACCACTACTATCCGCATGATCGTTGGGCTGATGTCAATCACCAAGGGTCAGATACTGATTAAGGGGAAAAATATCAAAACCGAATTCGAGCAAGCGATCCGCCATGTCGGCGCCATTGTAGAAAGTCCGGAAATGTACAAATATCTGAGCGGGTACCAGAATCTTGTTCATTACGCTCGTATGGTGCCGGGGGTAACCAAGGAACGGATTGACGAAGTGGTGTCACTGGTCAAGCTAGAAAACCGTATCCATGACAAAGTTAAAAAGTATTCGCTCGGCATGCGCCAGCGTTTGGGAGTCGCCCAAGCACTGCTGCACCGGCCATCTCTGCTCATTCTCGACGAACCGACGAACGGTCTTGACCCTGCGGGGATTCGCGAATTGCGCGATTATTTGCGGCATTTGACCCGTACGGAAGGAATCAGCGTTGTCGTCTCTAGCCATCTGTTGTCTGAGATGGAACTCATGTGTGACCGGGTCGCTATCCTCCAACGCGGCAAGCTGGTCGAGGTAATGCCGATTCAGGGATTTACTCGTGGGAACGATCAAATTCAAACGTATCATATCCAAGCACAGCCGCCGGAACAGGCGTTGGTGACCATAAGAAAGATGGATGGGGTCGTAGAAGTCAAACTAATTCAGGATGGGCTCGTCGAGGTTTCCACCGAGAGGGAATGCATCCCGGAAATTCTAGTCGGGCTAATGGAGAACCGTATTCGTATCTACGGCGTCCAGATTATTAACCAGACTCTGGAAGAACGATTCTTGGAAATTACGGGGGGAAGACAAATTGGTTAATCTAGTACTCAATGAAAATATGAAGATTTACCGACGGGTGCGAACATGGATCCTGGTCGGACTTATGGCCGCTTTTGTGCTTTTTGTCAATTTCATTGAATGGCATTCCGATGGAAAAAAGGCGGAAGGCGAAGGCTGGCGGTCAGCACTGCAGCAGGAGAATCAGCAATATAGCGAAATTCTGAAGCAGCCCAAGCTGGGTGAAGATGATCGAACGTTCTACCAGGAGCGGATTGCCATTAACGATTATCACTTGGAGCAGAATATTCGTTCAACGGATGGCACAATGTGGGATGGCGTGAACGGTTCGGCAGGCATGATGATCGTGATTACAATTTTCACCATCATCATTGCAGGAGACAGTCTAGCAGGTGAATTTTCATCTGGCACGATCAAGCTGCTGCTCATCCGGCCGGCTAGCAGGGTCAAGATCCTGGTCTCCAAGTATATCTCTTTTCTATTGTTCAGCATGCTGTTGTTACTCACGCTGTTTGTCATATCTGTCGCGGTCAACGGAATCTTATACGGCTTTGGTAACATGGATCTACCGTTGATCAGCATGACTGCGGAAGGGCAAATCGTCGAAAGAAATATGGTCCTCAATCTGTGGAAAACGTATATGCTGGGCGGTGTATCCACGGTTATGTACGTAACCATGGCCTTTATGATTTCGTCCGCCTTCCGAAGCAGCGCGATGGCAATCGGGTTTTCCATCGGCGCCTTGTTTGCGGGTAACATTGTTCTGGAGGCACTGCAGCGGTTTGATTGGAGTAAGTATCTGTTGTTCGCCAACACCGATCTTACCCAGTATCTGAACGGGCATCCTTTCCAAGAGGGAATGACATTGTCCTTTTCCATCGTCGTGCTCGTTGTCTATTTCCTCGTGTTCAATTTGATTTCCTGGCTTCTATTTACACGTAGAGATGTAGCGGCTTAAAAGACCGTGGAAAGACTGTGGGGACGGTTCTTGGAAAGACCGAGGGGACGGTTCTTGTGGTCTTGTACTAAACATATAAAAAACCATGAGAACCGTCCCTATGGTCCCTCTATGGTCCCTCGGTTATGGATTCGTTGACCAAAGTCCGGCTGTTTTTAGGACAACTCTTGGGTGGAGCTTTAATCCAGAGACGATAAGGTCGGCTAGATCTTCTGGGTGCATTACTTTTTCTGGATCTCCAGTGATTAGATTTGTATCATAGGCTAGGTCCGTTGCTACTGTACTTGGTGTTAATGCTGTTACACGGATATTGTTTTTCTTACTTCTAGCATGAGCGATTCTGTCAGCCCGAGGACCGCGAATTTGGATGCACTATATGCACTTGTAACTGGGGCTCCTTTTTGCCCTGCTGAAGAAGAAATATTGATGATATCACCGGATTTCCGTTCGATCATCCCAGGCAAGACCGCTCTTGTAACATTGTAGACACCCATTACGTTTACGCGGATAATGTTTTCCCACTCTTCAGGCGATAACTCTAAAAAGCCGCCAAATTTAGCAATCCCTGCGTTGTTAATTAAAATATCAATAGACTCTAGGTCTGATTGTATATGCTCTACAGCATGTTGAACGGACGTTAAATCCGCTACATCGGCGGCGGCTGCAGATACACTGACATCATATGGTGCTAGTTCATCTGCCACTTTTTCCAGGATTGGACATATTTAAGCCAATTAAGCCAAGATTAACGCCTTCTTTGGCTAAAGCAATGGCCGTAGCTCGGCCAATTCCTCTTCCTGCTCCCGTAATCATCGCGTTTTTTCCTTTTAAAGAGATCATCTGTACACTCCCTATGTTTAATGAGTTAGTAGTCATCAATCCAACATATGTATTCTCTCCCTATTTTTCAAAATCATTTCATGGTTAAGAGAAAGATGTATGATGAATAGAAAGCCTAAGAATGGAGCATAAATTAACAGGTATGATACGATTACGACTTGACTGGTAAATACATATGGATTGTAAAAGGAGAATGTAACATGAATTTTGTCACTTTAAATAATGGCGTGAAAATGCCACAGCTAGGATTTGGTGTTTGGCAGGTTCCGGATGACCAAGCGACAGAGGCAGTAGAGATAGCATTAAAAGTTGGTTACACCTCTATTGATACGGCGATGATTTATAAAAATGAAAAGGGCGTGGGGAGGGCGATTGCTGAATCTTCCGTTCCTCGCGAGGAGTTATTTATTACAACCAAAGTTTGGAATGCTGACCAAGGCTTTGACAAAACCTTACGTGCCTTTGATGAAAGCTTGGACAGATTGGGACTGGATTATGTTGATTTATATTTGATTCACTGGCCAACCCCTAACTTTGATCAATATGTTGATACCTATAAGGCTCTAGAAAAGCTTTATCATGATGGCCGAGTGAAGGCAATTGGGGTTTGTAACTTTGAAATTGAACACTTAGAGCGCATTTTAAAAGAATGTGAAGTCGTGCCGGTATTAAATCAGGTTGAATGTCACCCATACCTTGCTCAAAATGAGTTAAAAGAGTTTTGTGCAAAACATAATATCTTTGTAGAAGCGTGGAGCCCGCTAGACCAGGGAGGAGAGGTGCTGCAGGACGAAGTCATTCAAACGTTTGCTGCATCACATAGCAAAACCTCAGCACAAGTGGTGTTGCGCTGGCATTTACAAAACAACACCATCGTCATTCCGAAATCAGTAACACCATCAAGAATCAAAGAAAACATTAACGTATTTGATTTCGAACTGTCCGCGAATGAAATGGACCAAATAAATAAACTTAATCGCAATCGACGTAAAGGCGCACATCCAAACGACTTGCATAATCGGTGAGCCGTGGGGACGGTTCTTATGGTCCTCATTCGAACCATAAGAACCGTCCCCTTGGACACCCTTGGACACTTTGTTCCCTTTTTATGCAGGTCTATTTTGCTATAATTGGTTCTTAGTATTAATGGAAAAGATTACTTCATCTTCAACAGCCGTTATTACTTTGCCGGTATCTTTAAAACCTACGTATAAATATAGTTGTTTTGCTATTTCATTTTCAGGAACAAAGGTTATAAATATTTCGTCACAATTATATTGATTAATCATTTCATTTATAACTAATAGTAAGGCTTGCTTACCATACCCATTTCCTTGAAACTTGTAATCAATCATGATTCTACAAATTTCATAGCCAGAAAGTTCGTCCGAATACCCATACATGGTAAAGCCTATGGGCGTATCATTTTGATAAATGGCTCTAACTGTCCAATTCTCTTCTATACTAGCTTGTGCTAGGGATAAACAGTTTGAGGCAATGGTCTTTTCAAATACTCTGTTTTGTTGGTCTTCTGCACTGCTAAGTCTTATAATGTCCAACCAGTTTTGTTTATTTATTTCCTTTAATATAATCATTTCATTTCCCTCTAATCCCAATTTTAATACTCCTTAAATATTCTTCATTTGGTGCAAATACCCTTTTTTGAAGAAAGACCACGAGAAGACCGTGGGGACGGTTCTCGTGGTCTCATCTCTCACTTGGACCACGAGAACCGTCCCCATGGAAACCCCCATGGAAATGTGTCGAAGTCTGCTGCGAAGTGTAGTAAAATGGAAATAAATAGTTTTATAGGAGTGGAATGGATGGTGAGTGCAAGTTTGGTCACCGATTTGTTAACGAAGCTTGAGGAAGAGAAGGACCAGTGGATTTACGATGCGATTGAGCGATTTGATGGTGAAAAGTATGCGGAGTATCAGGAGCTAAGATCACCTGAAGATCAGATTATAGAGATTAAAGTCATCGAGCATAGCCTGTGCAAACAGAAGAGTCTTAATCTCAAACGGATGGAGCTGGAGCTGAAAACGCTGGAAGAAACCCTGATAGAAAATCGGCGAAGTCTCGAGAATTTAGAGGCAGAACTTGTTGTATTGCAAAAGGAGCTTGCGATTTACGAGACTGGAACGAAGGGCTTGGATGGGATTCAGTTAGAAAAGTTCCAGTTCTTTTTTGATGACAAGTTTACTTTTGATAAAAAGGATCAAGTGGTTTTTAAGGAGCGGAAGATCTCCAGGTTGATGGAAAACTATCATTTGGTCGAGACGGAAATGCTTGAGTTTTATCAAAGGCAGCTATCTGAGGTTTGGCTGTTGTTGACACGGAGTATGCAGAACATCGCATCCACCGCCAATTTTGATTTTGAAACCAATCCGCCTATCGTGGATGTAAGTTTGAAGCATGGACGGGGCCTTGATCAATATTTAAAACCAGGGAATTTTGAAGAGGATTATTGGATTGCGCTTGGAACGTTAGAATGGAATAACAAAATTGTTTATGAGTATTATATTAACCAGATCAACCAGTTTCAGAGGAATGCTAAAGAAGAATTGGTGCAGTTATGGGATCGTAAGAACGAGCAGAACCGTTTAGCGGATGAAAAGGTGCTAGAGTTGCAGGAAAAGAATCGGCAATTGGAAGAGCGGATGGTAGAGCTTAAGGATCAGTTGGGTAGAGCGAAGCCGGAATGGGAACAGGGTTTGCTGCGGCCCAAGCTACTGGATGATATTTTAAAAGAAGAGTTTGTGAGAGTTGTTTCTGGCTGGCAGGAGAAGTTGCTCGCTGAGGATGCTTCTGATGAGGAACGATGGGCCTATCACCAGTACTGCCAAATAATTTTAAAGCAAGCGGAGAGGATTATTGGAAATGAATACTTCTAATACAATGGATGAGAAATATAACGAGGCCATTCAATCACTGAAGAAAATCAATAACGAACTTTTCTATGATGACCTGAAGAAGCTGATGAAGGACCGGGAAGAAACGATTTCGGAGCTGAATGGAGAAGTCTATGAATCGATTGAAAACATGAAGAAGTCGATGGACAGTTTCCCCGTGCAGGTTAGCGAGAAGCTAAAGGATGAGCTCATTCACCCTCAGACTGAGTTATTTGGCCGCGGGATGGAACGGTTTGATGAGAATATTCTGGTGCTGGAAAAGAAGATTGCCTTTTGGCACCAGCAATATCAAGAGTATCTCGAGAGGACGGAAAAGCTGTTAGCCGATGCTAAAGGGTTTCAGCAGGAGGATCAAGCGTTTATCGTCGGGGAAACCGAAAGGGTACTGACGGGTATTCGGAAACTTCAGGAGCGGTTGAGCGAGCAGACTTCCGCCTTGAATGTGAAATATGAAGTGGTGAGTGATCGATTAGGTGTGATTTTACACGAGATTGCTTCAGCTGAAGACAGGTACAAGGCGGAAATTGCGCAGCTGCGTGAAGATGTTGAGCAAATCCACCAAGGCGTTCAGGAAGAGTTGGAGCTGAGTGTTGAAAGTGGTGTAAGGCGAGAAGGCCAGTTAAAAAAATGGCTGATTGGGTTGGCAGTTGGACAGGGTGTTTCTGTTTTGTTGATGGTGTTGTTATTTATATTGAAGTAATCTAAACCTAAGCCTGGCTGCCCGCCTGGCTTATTGTTTTAGTAGGAACAATTGAATTCGGTTGAAAATGGATTTTTTTAGTAGGATAAGTAAGAGTTTTCTTGAATATATTCAAGTGGATATTACTATTTTTTACATTGATTTTAAAAAGAAAGGAACCAATAAGCACGCCATAGGGAGGGACAATTATCATGAATGAATATGGTTATGAGAAAAGTGAGCGAACTCGCAAGGTAGAATCTTCTATTAAAAAGGGAATCTCGTTCGGAACATGTTTGGCTATCGTTATATCGTATACTGCGTGGAAATCTATCCCTTGGGCGATCTTCCACGGACTGTTGAGCTGGGTGTATGTTATTTATTATTGGGCAAAGTATGTATAAACGATATAAAACGCAGCTTCTAGTTTATCAAAAAGTCTAACGCTTCCGTTTCCGGTCGTTAGACTTTTTGATTTTTATTAGTTTTGTTGGAGGTTGTTTACGTATCCATTTAATAAACCGAAATAGTTGGGCATCCTCTTTTAGCTCTGGAATCGTTGTTAAACGTGCTGCGATTTCGGCGTTTTTATAAAGAGCATGGATCTGTTTGTGGCAGGGGATACACAAATTTGCCGTAGCCCCAAATGTCCCTCCCATCTCTTTAGGCAGCAGATGGTGAACCGTTGGCTCGACCTCCTCACGCTCACTAAGCTCACATGTACCCATTTTGATGCCTCCCGATTTAGCCTGTGATTGGTAAACTCCGTTATATTTATTTGCATTTTTCCTTCTTTAAATTCATGTATTGCATAGAAGGATTCCCAGTGTCTTGCTTAAAGATATCCTTTTTCAAAATGGATGACGTTTCCAGTGTAATTAAGTTATAATCTTATAATAAAAGGGAAATAGGACGTGAGTATAGATTGAAAAAAGTAACAATAGAAAGCTTGATTCAAAGGTTTTCATTGAAGGTCCTGGCTGGAGAAGGCTGTCTGCAGAAGGTTATTACCCAATCGCAGGTGCATCGTCCGGGACTGGAATTTGTTGGCCATTTTGATTTTTTTCCAACAGAGCGAATTCAGATCCTAGGAAAAAAGGAAATTACCTATTTACATAAGTTAAGTAAAGAGGAACGTAAAATTCGAATCGGAAATATTGTTCACTATCATCCGCCGTGTTTTATTGTTACCGCTGGTGAGGAAGGGCTTACGTATTTAATTCACCATTGTACAGAGCAGGGGATTCCCTTGTTGGTGACAAACCAGCCTGAGACCACTTCAGAATTTATCGCGAAATTGGATGCGTTTTTGGTCAAGGAACTGGCACCAGAAATGGCTGTTCATGGGGTTTGTATGAATGTGTCTGGCATTGGAATCTTACTGCGGGGCAGTTCTGGGGTTGGAAAAAGCGAGACGGCCCACACATTAATTCGCCGCGGACACCGGTTGGTATCGGATGATGTCGTTGTCCTAAAGAAACTGAGTACGCAAACCATACTTGGGACACATGATGGAAAGACGAGGGAATTTTTGGCTCTCCGTAGTATTGGGCTGTTAAATGTGGTCCGCTTGTACGGTCGTAAGGCGTTCCAGGATGAAACACGAATTTCCCTTGATATCCATTTAACGAAGTGGGAAAAGGATGCCTTATATAACGACCTAGAACAGGAATATCATTATACCGACTATATGGGAGTGAAAATCCCCACAATGGAAATCCAGCTTCAGCCTGGGCGTGATGTTGCAGGGCTAATCGAGGCAGCCGCAAATAACTGGTACTTGAAGCAGCAAGGGTATAGCGCGGTAGAAGAGTTTATGAGCAGGGTTGAGGCTGATATCAATGACCGTGGGGACGGTTCTTGTGGTCCGTGCTAACACAACATGGGACCATGAGAACCGTCCCCATGGAAGTTGCATAAATTAGTTTGTAGTAAAAACTAATAGATGAAGGAAGGAAATTTATATGGTTACGAACTTGGACTATTCCTCTTCCTCAACACAATTCACTTTTGATGTAAATACAAGTCCTGTCATGAAAAAGGATAATCAAAACTACATTAATGTTTTAGGGATTAAACAGCTTAATACACTTGAAAATGTGTCTTTACTTGATATTTTCCTAAGCAAGAATAACGTGATAGAACCACATTATCACCAGAATGCTGCAGAACTCGTTTACTGCATTTCTGGTGCTGCTGTTGTATCTATCTTGAATCCATATACCAAACAAATTCAAAATTATCCAATTACACCTGGTCAAGTAGCAAACGTTCCGCATGGTTGGTGGCATTATGAAGAGGCGACTGTTGATAACACACACCTATTAGCTATTTTTAATGCACCAACTCCCGAAGTCATTCTAGGATCAGATATCTTAAAGTTGACACCCTCAACTATTATGGCCCACACCTATTGCCTCGATGAAAATCAGTGGAAAGAAGCAATTAAACCAGTTCAACCTTCCACATTTATTGGTCCAACAAAATCCTGCGAAAGACGGATTGGAAGAATAGATGCACAATATTCAAATAACACCATAACAATGGGTACGCTGCACCAGCGTATTATCCACCAAATTATCAATATTCTACTTGGCCGCAATATTACTGAGACGGGACATGGGGACGGTTCTCTTGGCCTTAAACGGGGGCATTACTGGAACAACGGTAATGCCCTTAATGTTTGGAAGGTTCTACTTGTTTTATTCATATATTTTAGTAGCAGGGTAAGCAAAAAATGAATGAAGTATTTTGAAAATTGGTGTATGATAATTTTGATAGTAATAGTGTTTCCTCCATTCATTCTGTTAATGTTTCCACTTTTGTTTACCCACCTTATTAACCTATCATTTTACTTTTTGCCCAATTCAATGGCACTACCTCTTCTAACTCATTATTCAAATTGCTAACGGCTTGCCTCAATAATCAAACCACTCTTGAATCAATCTCCATTGACTACCAGTAACTATAATATTCTCATTTTAAAAAATAGATGTCCATGGTGACGGTTCTTTTGGCCTAACCTCACTAGAACCATGAGAACCGTCCCTATGGAAAAAAAGGGAGAAGTGTAAATGGAATTATTAATGATCAATGAGCAAAAGAATAGACCGATGTTTTCCTGTGGTGTTTAAGATGCCACGGGGAGCTAGAGTTAAAAGCAAGAGCGGAATCTATCATATTATGCTACGAGGCGCCAATCGACAGGAAATTTTCCATGATGATGAGGACTGCTTGAAGTTTCTTGATTTAATACATATATATAAGCTGAAAACCGAGGTGGGGATTTTCAGTTGGTGTTTGATGAGTAATCATGTACACCTGCTATTAAAAGAGGGCAATGAAGATGTGTCCGCTACAATTAAACGGATAGGTGTAAGTTATGTCTCCTACTATAACTGGAAGTACAGAACAACTGGGCATCTTTTTCAAGATAGGTTTAAGAGTGAGAATATAGAAAATATACGGTACTTATTAACCGTGGTACGGTATATCCATCAAAATCCAGTTAAAGCAGGAATGGCCAGGCGGGTGGATGAATGGAGGTGGAGCAGTTGCCGGCAATACTACGGTACTCACGATGAGAGAAGGAAATTGCTAGACTCTGATTACATTTTTGGAATGTTTTCGGCGGATAACATTCTGGCAAGAGAGAGATTTATAGAATTTAATGAAATGGCCAATCAGGATGAATGTCTAGATCACCACGTGGATGAAAGAAGATTAACAGATGAGGAAGCCAGGGAAGAGATAAAGAAGATGCTGATTGGAATTGAAATCGCCCAAGTTAAGAGTTTACCTAGACTCCAAAGAAATGAAATCCTCAAAAAAACAAAAAAAATCAAAGGCCTTTCCCAACGCCAAACCGCAAGAATCCTTGGCGTTTCAAAAACACTTATTTCTAAAGCATAAACTTGTGAAACATGGGGACGGTTCTTGTGGTCATAAAGACCACAAGAACCGTCCCCATGGACCTGACACCATTAAGCTGTAAAGTTACCGTCATAGCTTAGCATAATGGCTGATTTTACTCCTTCGATAGCGGAGATATTGTTGATGAAGCTCATATCATTTTCTTTGACGCGGATTTCATAGGTTACTTCAAAGTCATTGCCAGGCATGACGGATTTTGATTTAAGGGAATGCTTTTTGGCGTGTCCTGAAATGACGTGCTCTAATGAGTTTTCAATCGAATTTTCATTGTATCTTATTACCAAAAGGTAAGGGTTCTCGATTTTGATTTTATTTACAAAGAAAAATAAGACTAGTCCAATTAAAAGGGAGCCTGTAACTGCGAGCGCGATGAAGCCTGCCCCACATAAAATGCCGACAACGATTGCCCAAAAGATATAAACAATGTCCATCGGATCTTTAATAGGGGTCCTAAAACGCACAATCGATAAAGCACCAACCATACCAAGCGACAAGAGAACGTTGGACGAAATTCCAATGATAATCAGGGCGGTGGCCAAGGCCATAATGATGAGCGATATATTAAAGGTGTGGGAGTAAATCACCCCGGTGAATGTTTTCTTGTAAATCATGTAAATGAACAATCCCAAAGCCAATGCCACCAACATACCAATAAGGGCATCGACAATCGAAATGCTGCTCGCCTTTTCCAAAATGCTAGATTTGAAGATATCTTTAAAATTTGTAATTTCCATTTTCTTTTTCCTCCAAAGTTTTTCTAGTGTTTAGCCAAACATCCGGCTGATTTGATATTTTGAGTAAGTTCCTCTGCGCCTGTCGCCTAGCTGTAGAAGATATTTGATAGTATCTGGCAGGAATTCGTCATATTTCACTTCAAGAATGACAATATCCGAATTGGTTTCAACCATCGGTATATCAGGATTCAAGACTTCATTGTTGCGGAAGCTTGTTTTAATGGAACTGTCGAAGGTGACTCGGACGTTCCCGTATTCATAAATAAATACCTCCCTCTCATAGTCGACCACGGTGAAAGGCTTTAGTTGAAATAGATTCATTTGTATAAATAAGTCCTGGATAAGCGGTCTCGCATCGTTTTCCATCCATGCAATATCGCCGAGCCGGATTTGTTCATATTCTTCCGCACTAATCTTGCATTTTTGTTTATAGGTCATGTTATTGCGCTTGCTCTTTTTTTCAAGGTTAATGAGATTTGTATTATGGTCGTACAGTCTGACCCGGAACTTATCCCTCTCAATAAATCCTTCCTTTTTCTGGTTCAGTACCTTATTATCAAAGTTGTCGAAATAAACACTTCGGATTAAATATTTTCCATCATTCTTTGCATGGGGGTCTGACTGCATCACATGCTTCAATCTATTTCTCAGGAGGAAGCAATCCATTTTGGAAATTTCATGCTTCAACTCGTATCTGCCTCTCACGCCATTCAAGGTCATCGTCTTCATGTCATCATTCTCCTCTCGTGTGTTGCTCTATGATTGACATTATTAAAGACGAACCTTAAACAAACCTTAAAAGGAGCCAGGGGTGGGGCCAGGGGGACGGTTCTCGTGGCCATTTATTGGGGACAATGAGGAGGATATCTGCGTGAAAAAGGAGTCATTTAACAGTTCCATTGGCCAGTGCTATTAAAATAAGGGACCATGAGAACCGTCCCCTTGGACACTTGGAAAACTAAAACTATTGGAGGAATTACTATGTCAATTCAAATTAAAGTCACGCATACTTTTAATGCTCCACGTGAATTTGTATTTAAGGCTTTCACTGATTCAGACCATTTAAAGAATTGGTGGGGGCCAAAGGGATGGATGTTTGAGGTTTCTAAATCAGATTTCCGTTCGGGTGGTGTTTTTCATTACAGCCAGAAACCTGCTGATGGCGACGTAATGTGGGTTAAATTTGTATACAGTGAAATTATTGAACCCGAGAAAATCGTTTACTCCAGTTTCTTTTCCGATGAAGAAGGTAACACTGTTCGAGCACCCTTTCACGAAAATTGGCCAATGGAAACCCTGAATACCATTACGTTCATCGAGGAGGAAGGAAAAACAACCCTTACAATGATTGTTGCTCCCGTATCCCCGACTAAGGAAGAGGTCAAAACCTTCGAGGATTCAAAAGAGATGGCTCAGGAAGGATATAGCGGAACCTATGATCAATTAGATGAATACCTAACAAAAATAAAAACCGTTTAAAATAACCGCAGCAAAAAAAACACCGAACATCGGTGTTTTTTGCTTTATCTTAATAATGATCTACTACTTTGGCAGCTTTACTTTAAAGGTGGTCCCTTTTAAGTGGTTTGGAATGGCTTTGATGGTTCCGTTATGTTGTTCAACGATCCATTGAGCAATGGATAATCCCAAACCAACGCCACCGGATTCTCGCGTACGGGCTTTATCCTCACGGTAAAATCGTTCAAAAATTTGCTTGCGGTTTTCTTCTTTGATACCGATTCCGGTGTCACTTACCTCTAGCACAATTCTTTGTTCCTCCAAATATGTCTTTACCCCAATGCTGTCGTTTTCACCCGTGTATTTTAAAGCGTTATCCAATAAAATGACCAAAAGCTGATGGAGCCGGACATCATCGGCTTCAATCTGAATATCACTCTTTAAATTCAGCCAAAAGTGCTTTTCCTGGGATTCCGCAATTTCACTGTAGGGGACACAGACATTACGAATGAATGAATCAACATGAATCTTCTGTTTCACCAACTGTGTCTCGGCAGAATCCGCTCGCGCCAATGTTAGCAAATCGGATGTTAGCTTAGACAGACGCCTAGTTTCTGCCAGGCTTAACGCAATATTTTCAAATTTACTCGCTATTTTTTCCTGAGGTGCGGTAAGCAAGAGTTCCAACTTGTTCTGGATAATGGTCAATGGTGTCCTAAGTTCGTGAGAGGCATTTTCAACAAATTCAGCTTGCTTATTCCAGGAATGAATGATTGGGGTCATCATTTTTTTCGACAAGAAATAGCTTGCAGATATCGACAGGACAATGAAAATCACAGAGCAGATGATGATGAGCTTTCCGAAGTTGTTGAGGATTAACTGTTCTGGATCAACATTGATCATCAGCTGTGTGTAGGCAATCTCATCGCCTTCATTTGTATCTTCAATTAGGATATATCGGAAATCATACAAGTCATGAATTCGTGTCATCGTAACTTGATCAATATTTGTCTTATCAAGTTGGTAATCATACAAATAATTTTCGTAGAGCAGGGTCCCGATTTCATCTTTATTCAAGATTTGGCCTTCTTCACTCCACTCTACGACCATGATCCGAGGATTGGGATTTTTCTGCCGGCGATTTGGCGGACCGGTAGGATCTACACCATTATTCGGCATGGGAGACTTTATTTCTCCTGAAAAATGGTTGGCAATTTTATTTTTAAACGATGAAAGCTCTTCATCTGTTTTTGAATATAAAGTGTTTTGGACCTGGCTAAAAATAATTATGCCGAATATCGCAAAAATAATGGTAAACGCCAGCAGATTAAGAATCATGAACTTAAACTGCTGCTGTCGGAAAATCTTCCTTTTGAACATTAGCTTTCACCATCTTCGCTCAGCATATAGCCAAGGCCGCGGAAGGTCTTGATATAGTGGTCATACCCATACTTCTTCAGGTTTTTCCGCAAATTGCTTGCATACACTTCCACCACTGTTGTTGAGGTATCGGACTCGAATCCCCAAATGCGGTCAAAAATCTGTTCTTTCGTTAATATGGTATTTTTATTGTTAATTAAATACTCGAGCAGGTCGAACTGCTTGCCGTTCAGCTTTCCTAGTAATTCTCCATTTATCTCAGCTGTTTTATTTTTTAGATTGAGCATTAGCTCTTTAAAGGAGAGGATGTTTTCCTTAAACCGGCCACCGGCTCTCCTGACCATTGCCTCCAGGCGTAAAAGCAGTTCCTCACGATGGAAAGGCTTGACCATATAATCATCGGCGCCAATCTTAAAACCCTGAATCTTATCATCGATCCCATCTTTCGCTGTCAGCATGATGACAGGAGTATCAATATTGCTTTTCCGCAGCTCTTTTAAAACCTCATAACCATTCAATCCCGGCATCATAATGTCCAATATGATGACGTCAAATATATTTTGCTCTGCCAGAAAAAGTCCTTCCTCGCCATCGAAGGCCTGAGCTGTTTCGAACAGGTCCTGGGTTGTTTCGCGAATCGTATCTGAAAGATGCTTATCATCTTCTATGATTAATAGCTTCATTGACCGTCATCCTTTTTTCTTATTGAGCTTTTGTATGTCCGATTATAGTGGCAAACTCCAAAAATGCAAATGGTTTTATTTTTTAAGGTTGGTTTAAGGTTCGTCCTTAATAATGTGGCTCATAGGGAAAACAAACCCATTACTTTCAGTAAAATTTTCATAAAGGAGCTAATCATGTTGATAAAAAAATCAAGATATACAAAATTGGCTACATCGCTTATGTGTACGGCACTCTTGTTTGGCTGCAGCAATAACAGCAGCGAGAGTGATACTGCCAATAACAGTGTTGCCACAGTGAATGCAGAAAGTTGGAGTACCATTGGTGATAAAAATATTGCCGATGTCATTAATGGGATCGTTACGTATGACAAAGATGACCTTTATACGGACTGGAAAAGTGAGGATACGACTTCCATTCAATTAACGGGGACGGGAGCTACAGTTGAGGATTCCGGCGGGGCAATTGCTGAAGGAAATATCATCACCATTAAAACTTCAGGCACCTATGTAATCAGTGGGAAGCTGAACGATGGGCAAATTATTGTCGATGCAGAGGATAAAGCAACTGTCCGGCTTGTAATGAATGGAGCGGAAATCAATTCCTCCACGAATTCGCCGATTTATGTGAAGAAGGCGGAAAAAACGGTCATTTCTCTGGAGGATGGGACGGAAAATTCAATCTCGGATGGTGAAACCTACAACCTTGAAGGCTCGGACGATGAACCGAATGCAGCGCTCTTCAGCAAAGGTAACCTTACCATTAATGGTATAGGGAAATTGGTTGTCAAAGGAAATTACAATAATGGGATTACCAGCAAGGATGATTTAAAGGTTACAGGCGGAACCATTGAAATTGAGGCGGCTGATGATGGACTGATGGGCCGTGACTTATTGGCTGTGAAAGATGGGGATTTCACCATTAAAGCAGGCGGAGATGCGGTAAAATCAACGAACGATAAAGATGCTTCAAAAGGAGTTATTGCCATTGAAGGCGGAGCTTTCGATCTTGTTGGGGCTAATGATGGTTTCCAGGCAGTAACCTCGTTATTGATTGCAGATGGAGACTTTACCATCTCAACCGGTGGTGGAAGTCCTGAAATGGTTGAAAACAAAGAAGGTGGGGGACAAAGACCAGGACAGACTACCACCACTACAACAACTACTGTTGCAGAATCGGATAGTGCAAAAGGCTTGAAAGCAGGAACGGAGGTTGGCATCGGCGGCGGTACATTTGAGATTGATTCCTTAGATGATGCTGTTCACAGTAATAACAGTGTAACGATAACGGGTGGAAAAATGGCCATTGCTACTGGTGATGACGGGATTCATGGGGATTCAGCGGTTTTTGCTAATGGCGGCGACATCACGATCAGCAAAAGTTATGAGGGAATTGAAAGCTTGGTCATCACCATTGCAGCAGGTGACTTCGAAGTTAATGCAAGTGACGATGGGATCAATGTTGGTGGCGGTGTAGGTGGCTCTAACCCAGATATGCAATCAACCACTTCGGAAAACAATCTTCTTACCATTAGTGGCGGGAATGTTTATGTGAATGCGCAGGGCGATGGTTTGGATTCGAATGGATCGATTTCGATGACTGACGGTACAGTGATTGTCAGCGGCCCGACTAATAATGGCAATGGTTCTCTTGATTATGTCCAAACCTTAGATATTTCTGGCGGCTTGCTGATTGCTGCAGGGAGTTCCGGAATGGTACAGGCTGCATCAGAGGATTCCAAGCAGCAGTCCATGCTGATGACCTATCCTGAAACACAGGCAGCAGGAACGATTCTTCATTTGGAAGACAGCAAAGGAAATACAGTTGCAACCTTTGCACCTGAAAAAGACTACCAAGCTGTATTCATCAGTTCTCCAAAGCTTGAGAAGGATGGAACATACACCCTTTACTCTGATGGAAAAGCGACCGGTAGTGAAGCGAATGGGTTGTATAAGGATGGAGACTATTCAGGTGGTACGAAAGTAGTCGAATTCAAGATTGCGGATTCTGTAACGTGGCTGAATGAATCGGGGATTACAACCGCTAAAAGCGGTGGTCCTGGCGGTGGCGGCCGTGGAGGGCAAACCCCTATGGACGGTGGGAACCGTGGTGACATGTTCTCAAATCTAGACGAAGAAACGAGAACAAAGGCACAGGAAATCATGGAAAAAGAACGAACAGGAACGATAACCAGGGAAGAGGCGCAGGCCCAATTGGCAGAACTCGGGGTTGAATTTGGAGGAAGGCCGTAGGGACGGTTCTTGTGAACCGTGGGGACGGTTCTAGTGGACATCGTTGGCCAAATTAAAGACCATTAGAACCGTCCAAAATTCATATCAATAATTGAAAAGTCAGTAAAGGGATGTGCTAAGGCACTCCCTTTTTTATGTTGGCATGGGACAAGGGGACGGTTCTTGTGGACGGAACTAACCAAAAAAGACCATGAGAACCGTCCCCAAGGATCCAAATGAAAATTATTCTCAATTACCTATTGACACTATTTGTCTGAAAATATATCATGTTAATTATGATAATGATAATCATTTTCAACTAGAGCAAAAATATGAGGAGCTGATATAGATTTAATTGATAGACAGATAGATTTACTAACTATCTAGAAGTAGTCGATACAAACGACTTACATAAGTATTTTGGTTAAATTTAATTAAAAGGAGACAAAAAGTATGAAAAACCTACGTTTTATATCAATTATATTCACACTGATTTTCTTATTATCTGCATGCGGCAGCACAGAGGAAACGAGCAAATCTTCAGGTTCTGAAGGTGAAAAAACAGAAGAGAAAGCAAAAGAAGTCACGATTACCCATAAATACGGGGAAGTTACCATTGAAAAGAACCCCAAGAAAGTAGTTGTATTTGATTTTGGAGTACTTGATACATTAGACACATTGGGTGTTGAAATAACTGGCCTTCCACAAGCAATCGTTCCTAAAACGTTGGAGAAGTATGCAGGTTCAGAATATACCAACGTTGGTAGCTTGAAAGAACCTGATTTTGAAGCGCTCCACGAATTACAGCCAGATGTTATTTTCATCTCAGGAAGACAAGCAGAGTTATATGATCAATTTGCAGAAATTGCACCAACGGTGTTTGTAGATGTAGATTATGCTAACTACATACCCTCACTTGAAAAGAATTTCAACCTCTTAGCTGAAATTTTTGAAAAGGAAGACGCACTTGTTACAAACATGGATGAGCTAAAGGCAAGTATTGGTGAGTTAAATAAAGAAGCATCCGCGTCTGATAGCAAAGCCTTAATTCTACTGGCAAATGAAGGAAAGATAAGTGCCTTTGGTCCAGCATCACGCTATGGATTTGTACATGATGTGTTTGGTTTCAAAGCAGTAGACGAAAATATTGAAGTTGCACAGCACGGTCAAAGTGTCACGTTTGAATATATTTTAGAAAAAAATCCAGATGTTCTATTCGTTATCGACCGCTCTGCTGCAGTTGGTGGAGAAATAGCAGCAAAGGATACCATTGAAAATGAGTTAGTAAAGAAAACAAATGCGTATAAAAATGGAAAGATTATCTACCTAGATGCAGTGAACTGGTACATTGCAGGAAATGGGATTACTTCAACGCAATCCATGATAGAAGAAGTGAAAGCAGCAATAGAGCAGTTCCATGGGGACGGTTCTTGAGTTCCATGGGGACGGTTCTTGTGTCCCGTAATAACCACAAAAAACCATGAGAACCGTCCCCATGTATTTAGCAAAGCCCCCTTCGTATCATTCGAAGGGGGCTTTGTGCGCTTGGCAGCGCTTCGCACTAATGGAATGGAAAGACCTTAACCGGTGCCTGTCACCTCTCCCGGAGTTTGTTGAGATTTTTGGGTAATTTGTCATAGGTTATTTTATCTAATTTAAAGGAATTGGCGGATTTCTTGTCGAATAATTAATTTAATATTTTAACTCCTTTAGGAGTGAAAGAGAAAACCAGAGTTAGACTTAAATTTAACTGTGAAAGGTGCATAATGTATGATACCTAAACAAAAACCAGTCGATTCACAAGTAGAGACTACACATAATCCACTATACATTCCAGTTGTAATTAAGTTTTGGTTGAGTCACAGCTTTGCCCTTTTATGGTTATGTATTTCGATTTATATAGCTCATCCTTGGTTAAAAGATTTAGCCTATCATGTATCATATCCACTGGCATTACTTATCATTGGCGGGCTAGCGTACATCCCAGGTTATATGAACGCTTTTTTGGTAATTAGCCTAATCTTAGATCGTCAGCCTCCCTCTAAAAATGAAAATCCTCACGATGACATTACGATACTTATTGCTGCACATAATGAAGAAGATAAAATTTTTCAAACGCTGCAATATATAGATAGACAAGACTATTTGGGTAAAATAAATGTAACCGTCATTAATAACTGTTCTACAGATCAAACGGCAAATGAAGTAAGAAGGGCAAAGAAGAAATTGTCCATTGAAATTAGGCTGATTCATGAAAATAAACCTGGAAAATTTCATGCCTTAAATCATGCGCTAAAGACTGTTTCTACTCCCTATTTTATTACCTTGGATGCTGATACACTGCTTCATCAATCCTCTATCCGATACCTTGTATCAAGAATGAAATCCAGCCCAGAGGAAGTTTGTGCAGTCGCGGGCAGTGTATTGGCGAAAAACAGTAGAGAGAATTTATTGACTAGGATACAAGAGTGGGATTATTTCTTGGGTATCGCCTCCATAAAGAGACTTCAGGGTCTATATCAAGGAACCTTAGTAGCCCAGGGCGCATACAGTCTGTACAAGACAAAATGCATTAAAGAAGTGGGAGGTTGGCCGGATGCCATCGGTGAAGATATTGTTTTAACTTGGCGTCTGCTCGAAAGAGAATGGAAGGTTTACTTTGAGCCATGTGCTGTTGCCTTTACTGAAGTTCCCAGTTCGTTAAAACATTTGGTACGGCAGCGAGCAAGATGGGCAAGGGGTATGATTGAAGGATTGCATGAAGTAAAACCTTGGAAACAGCCACAAATTTATGTGAAATATATGACTGGAATCAATTTTATTATGCCTTATTTAGATTTAATCTTCACATTATGCTGGATTCCCGGACTGATATTGGCGTGTTTCGGGAACTACTTGATTGTTGGTCCCGCAACATTATTTGTTTTGCCCTTAACCCTTATCAGTTATAGTTTTCTATATTTTTATCAAAGAAATTTTGTATTCAAACGATTACAACTTAAAATTCGTAAAAATATAATAGGCTTTATTTTTTACTTTCTTGGTTATCAATTGATTATGTCCCCCGTATCTGTATACGGTTATCTACAAGAGTTTTTTAAATTTAAAAGGAAATGGAAATGAGAAGGATCCATGGTGGGACCATGGGGACGGTTCTTGTGGACAGTACTAGCCAAATAAATGACCATGAGAACCGTCCCTATGGAAACCCTTTTAGTTGAATTGTTTTAATGTAAGCGTTATACTAAGTATGTACAGAATACGAGATTTTGTATATTGAAGATAAAGAGGTATGTACATGAGTCGAATTTGGGAAAGTTTATATTCGAAAAATGGTTTAGCAGCAAAGTTTATTGCGAAGGAATTAATCCAGGTTCTTGAAGGTGAGAGGATCCCGAGAATCAGTGATTTTACAGAGAAACTTTCTTTAGGTAGAGGAACGGTTCAGGGAGCTTTAAAGGTTTTGGAGGATTTACATGCGATTTCATTAGAATCAAGGGGCCATCTTGGTACATTTTTAAAAAAGCGGGATCTCCATCTTCTCTATGAAATTGCCGGAATCGGACCAATCGTTGGTGTCATGCCTTTGCCGTACTCACGGAAATATGAGGGTTTAGCAACAGGAATTGTCGAAGCGATTGAGGAGATTCAAAAGAAATCTGGTCTTGCTTTTATGAGAGGTGCTAGAAATCGGCTGGAAGCTCTAAAATCAAGACGTTATGATTTTGCCATTATGTCGGTTTTGGCGGCAGAAGAAGCCATTGCTGAATCTGACAGCTTGGAAATTCTCAGGGCACTCGGTCCGGAAACGTATGTCACATCACATAAAGTGTTCTTCTCCGACACGAAACAAAAAAGGATTACTGCTGGTATGCGTGTTGGAATTGATTATTCATCACCTGACCAAGCCAATATCACTCTGTTGGAATGTGAAGGGCTAGACGTTGAATTGATCGAAGTCAATTATATGCATCTGTTTTCCATGTTGAAAAACGGCAGTATTGATGCGGCTGTCTGGAATTCGGATGAAACAAGGGCATTTAGGTCGCTTGCTTCTTCAGGATTTCACTCAAGAAAGGCGCAGGAACTTGCAGAAAAAGCATCACGGGCAGCGCTTGTGATTGAATCGGAGAGACAGGGGATTAAAAATCAGCTGGATATGCTGGATTATAACATGATTATTGAGATACAAAAGCTGGTGGAAGAGGAAAAGAAGTACCCCCACTATTAAACTGGTGGGATATTTCTCTAATTCTATCAATATACTAAATACAGTATACTGGAGGATACAAACCATGATTTTAACTGAGTTAAACGAGAGGCTGGGCATTCTGTTACAGTCCGATGTCATCTCAAAGAAAGCGGCAGAGGTTGCGGCAAGCGCATTTATTCATCTTCAATCCACTTTGAAAAAGGAAGAAATTGACCAGGCTGAAATGCTGTTTACTCATCTGCCAATGGCGCTCTCAAGAATTGAAAATGAGGAAAAGGTGGAAGCACCGCATCCTGATTTGTTGACTGAGGTGAAGAATTCTCCTTATTCTGCCCAGGCTAGCAGGGAAATCGACTATGTCCAAACATTATGGACGGGAAGATTACCTCAGGAAGAATTAGATTACTTATTGATGCATTACGCGGCACTATTACAACTAAACGAAGGAGGAAATGAATAATGAAGATTGTTATTGGAGGACAGGTTGATAAAAAGGAAATTGAGCAATTAATTAAGGGGCTGGACAGCTCGATTACGACGATGGTTAAATCCGATCTTGAGGCAGCGATGGCGGTTAAAACTGGTCAGGCTGATTATTATGTCGGCGCCTGCCATACTGGAGGCGGGGGTGCGCTGGCGATGGCGATTGCCCTATTAGGAATGCCAAATTGTGAAACCGTTTCAATGCCTGGACACCAGCCATCGGCTGGGAAAATTGAAAGTGCTGTAAAGGCAGGGAAAAAAGCGTTTGGATTTACGGCTGACCATAAGGATCAGGCTGTCCCTATGATTATCAATGCATTGAAAAATAAATAGAAAAATAGGGTATAGGGGGAAAGAACATGGAAATGGCGTTTATTATTTTGATTGGTGCGATTGCTGCCATATTGGCAAATAGAAGTATTGCGGTTTTTAATGATGGGCTTCGTCCAATTGTCTCCGAGCACGTAGAAGGACGGATGACGAGAAGAGACCTTGGCTTTACAGCCTTTGCGATGAGCTTCGGACTTGTCATTGGCTTTGGAATACCGTTCACCCTTTCCGCTAGTATTATCCTTGTTCATAGTATTTTACTAGGAACAGATATTATCGGTTTAATGACTCCAAAGAATAAATGGGGAACGCCGCTTGCAGCACTTATTGGCGGTGCTTATGGAGCAGGCTTGTTAGTAGGATTGGAAGGTTTTGTCAAGCTGTTTGATTACCTGCCGCTTAACTTCCTAGAAGCAATGGGAGGCGTTGGAGCACCTGTTGTTGTTACATTCATGGCATTCCCTGCACTGGCGGTAGCGATGCAGTTTAGTGTCAAAAAAGGTGTTATCACATTTATCGTTGCTGCACTCGTTCGACAGCTGGCTGTTTGGTTAAATGGTACGGAAGTTTTAAATTTCTCTGGTACTCCTGTGGTACTGAACCAAGAAGGTATGGCACTGATTGCCGGTATGATCTTTTTAGTTGTATTTGCGATGAAGGAAAAAGCAGAGGAGGGCGCTGGTGTAAATTTAGCAGCGATATTCAGTGATAAGGTTGCGAAAATCAGAAAGAATGTTGTGTTCTTTATGGTCATCGGTGGATTAATTGCTGCGGCAACAAACCTCGCGATTATGGCTGGAGATCCTATTTCGTTGCAGTTATTAGCTGAAGGTAAAGGGTCTGAGGCTGGTTTGGCCGCTGCAGCACGTGCACTTGGATTTATTCCGCTTGTGGCAAGTACCGCCATTGTTACTGGGGTATACAGCCCAGTAGGGTTCACACTCATCTTCGTTGTCGGCTTCTTTGCACCGAATGTATGGGTTGCTTTAGTAGTCGGAGCGATCATCATCGCTTTAGAAGTATTACTATTAAGCTCCATTGCTAAGTTCCTAGATAAATATCCTGGTATCCGTAATTCTGGTGAAAACATCCGCGGTGCGATGACGAAGCTTCTTGAAGTAGCGCTATTAATCGGTGGTGCGAATGCTGCCAATACGATTGCTCCAGGATTTGGTTTCTTCTTCATTGCTGGTTTCTACCTGCTAAATGAAATTGCCGGACGTCCGATTGTCCGTATGGCTGTAGGTCCTGTAGGTGCCATCGCTGTTGGGATTATCGCCAATATCCTTGTTGCGCTTGGATTAATGGTCATTCCGCAATAGTTTTTGAAAAATAATTGCTGTTTGGGGCCCTCGTTAGTAGGGCCTTTACAACTAACTCACATCAGAGGAAACGGAGTGGAACAACACATGATACAAACCGTTCTTGGAAAAATTTCTCCTGAAGAATTTGGAATTTGTGCCGCACATGAGCATCTTTCAATCGATTTATCAAGAATCAAAAAAGACCCTGATACCATTTTAGATGACGAACAAGGCATGATAGAGGAACTTGAAGACTTCTACCGCTTAGGCGGCAGGTCAATGGTCGAGGTTACCAATGACGGCATGGGCCGAGATGTACTGCGTTTAAAGAGATTAAGTGAAGCGACAGGCGTTCATTTGGTTACATGTACTGGTTTTTATAAGGATCCTTTCATTCCTGAATTTACACAAGGGTGGGCAGCAGAGCAGTTTGCAGCGCATTTTATCAAGGAAGCAACAGAGGGAATCGGTGATACCGGAATCCTGCCGGGGGTTATTGGCGAAGTAGGTACGAGTCATAATGAAATCAAGCCAATTGAAAGGGAACTGCTGATTGGAGCAGCTCTCGCTGGAAAGGCAACAGGTCTTCCTGTTACCACTCACACGACACTTGGAACACTTGGGTACGAGCAGGTTCAGCTCCTTACAGAATATGGGCTTCCGGTTGACCAGATTATTATCGGGCATCAGGATTTGAATGCCAATAAGAATGAAGTACTGGCAGTATTAGAAACCGGCGCGTACATTGCTTTCGATACGATTGGTAAAGTGAATTATCGTCCTGATGAAGAGCGAGTGGAGTTTTTGCTTGATTTTATTAAGCTTGGATTTGAAAAACAGATTCTCTTGTCAGCTGATTTAACGCGCAAATCACATTGGAAAAAGCATGGAGGCCCTGGGTATGGACTGGTCCTTGAGGATTTTATTCCAAAAATGAAGGCGGCGGGCATTTCACAGGAATTGCTTGATCAATTTTTCATCGTCAATCCATCTAGAGCTTTTCAGGTAAGGGAGCGATAAAATATGACAACATATAATCGGGCGGAATTAAAGTATGCCTATTCCGTTTTGCCTAGTTTATCCATAGAAGAAGCACAGGAAAAACAATTTAAATTGGTTCATATGATGAGCCGCCATTTTGAAGGGAGACAATTCCTTTCCATGGGTGACCTTGGGGTGGCTCCTAAATATAAGCGGCCGGAACAGACCTATCTTGTTGAAAGAGTGTTAGCTGATTTCTTTGGAACAGAAGATTGTGCCCTGGTTCGCGGTGCCGGCACAGGCGCGATTCGAAACATTTTAAGTATGCTTTTATCGGCAGGAGAGCAGATGTTCATTCACACCGCTCCTGTTTATACCACGACAAAAGAAACGATTAGGATACTAGGGATTAAAACAGTTGGTGCAGATTACAATGATTTGGACAGTGTTCGTGCGGCGATTCGAAATCATCCTGATGTAAAAGTGTTTTATGTCCAGCATGCCCGTCAGCAGCCAACGGACCATTACCATCTCGAAGACGTGATTAAGACCGTTAAAGAGGAACGACCTGATCTGCCAATCGTCGTTGATGATAACTATTGTGCAATGAAAATGAAGGGAATTGGTGTAGAGCTGGGGGCTGATTACTCTACTTTCTCCGGTTTTAAACTGCTTGGGCCTGAGGGGATTGCTGTTATAGCAGGGAAAAAGGAAGGTATTGAACGCGTTCATCAGTATAACTACTCCGGGGGCGGACAGGTACAAGGCTATGAGGCGATGGAAATGCTGCGGATGATGACCTTTGCTCCTGTATCTCTTGCGATTCAAGGGGAGCAAGTGGAAAAACTTTGTCAGGAATTGAATGAAGGAGCCGTTGCTGGAATTCGTGCTGCGTATATCACCAATGCGCAATCGAAAAACGTAATTGTCGAGCTTGAAGATCCCATTGCACAAGAGGTCATAAAATTAAGTGACACTCATGGTGCAGCGACGCATCCAGTTGGAGCGGAATCAAAATACGAAATTATACCGATGATCTACCGCGTTTCTGGAAGCTTTCTGGAAGCACAGCCTGAATTAAAAGAATATGGACTGCGGATTAATCCGATGAAATCAGGTGCCAGCACGATTATTGATATTTTACAAAAAGTAATTCCTTTAGCTAAAGAAAACAAATGATGATTTTTCAACTAGATACCCGTAAAGAAAGGGGGAAGCTTCTGTGTTTCTGAATGTTACCAAACGTAGGAATCCAAAACTGATTCAAGCTGGTGTAACGCTGCATCAAAGCGGGGAAATACCTCCGAATACGTATGTGATTGACTTGGATCTTTTAAAAGAGAATGTGGAAGCATTGGTTCGGACGGCGAGCAAACATGATTTTCAGCTCTATTTCATGAGCAAGCAGCTAGGAAGACTCCCCATTATTGGCCAGTTTATTGCCGAGTCTGGTATTAAAAAGGCGGTGGCAGTGGAGTTTGATGAAGCGAAGACGCTAGCGGATGGAGGGGTTGCAATCGGCAATGTCGGCCATCTTGTCCAGCCAGGGAAAAACCAATGGCCAGAGGTTTTGTCGTGGAACCCGGAAGTGGTCACACTATTTTCCTATGACCGTGCTTGCCAGCTTTCTTTAGCAGCGGAAAAGTCCGGGAAAGTCCAGGACGTGATTCTGAAGGTTTATCGACCAACAGATATGATTTATCCTGGGCAGGAAGGCGGTTTTCTGTTAAACAAACTAGCTGGGGAGGTAGAGCGGCTAAAGAACCTTCAGGGGATTTCTGTGGTTGGTGTCACAACCTTCCCGAATTTCCAGCTGGCTGCAGACAAAACCAAAATGGTGCCGACTCCTAATTTTGAAACCTTATTACAGGCTAAAAAGGTCCTTGAAGACCATGGCATAGAAGTGAAGCAGGTGAACGGGCCAAGTGCTACGAGCTGTGAAACGATTCCATTTTTAGCAGAGCAGGGTGTGACACATGGTGAACCAGGACATGCTCTTACTGGAACGACCCCTCTGCATGCTTATTATGACCTTGCAGAGAAGCCGGCTATTGCTTATGTAACAGAGGTTTCGCATGAAGATGAAGATCATTATTATGTGATTGGCGGAGGCTATTATGGTCGTTCGAATCTCACGGGCTGCCTTGTAGGCAATAATGAGGACACCATCTTGGATCAGTATGTACCTGCGATTGAACCTTCACCAGAGGCAATTGACTATTATGGAGCCATCGAAAAGCCAGAGGGTTTTTCGATTACGGCAGGTGATACAGCTGTTTTCTCCTTTCGAACACAGGTGTTTGTGACGAGAGCACATGTTGCGCTTGTTAAAGGAATCCAAAGCGGCATGCCGGAATTGGTTCACTTTGAAAGGAAATGGTAAGGATGGCAAAAGTAATTTTACTTGTATTGGATAGCTTCGGGATTGGGGCAATGGACGATTGTGAAGACTTTAACCCAACTGACTGCCATGCCAATACCTATAAGCATATTAGAGAACGTGTTAACTTTTTAAATATCCCTACTTTATATGGGCTGGGTCTCGGGACTCTTGTAGACGGACAGGATGCACCTTTGAATGCCTTTGGATCCTCTGCTCTTGCCCATCACGGAGCAGATACGTATTTAGGACATCAGGAAATTGCAGGAAGCTGCCCAAAATGTTCGAACAAAAGGTTAATGAGCGATATTCATGGTATGCTCGCTGATGCATTAAGTGAGGCAGGATATCATGTGGAATACCCATGGAGTGATCGACCGGTATTACTCGTAAATGGTGCATGTGTCATCGGGGATAATCTCGAATCTGCCGTTGGAAACATTATTAATTTAACAGCTGATTTTAAAAAAATGCCTTTCACAGAATTAAAAGAAGTGGGAAAAGTAGTCCGTCAGCACGTTGATACAAGCCGAGTGATTGCCTTTGGAGGACCTTATACATCGATTGAGCATATCCTTTCTACCGTTCATGAGAAAAACCCTGGACAGTGGGGAGTGGATGCGCCAAAAGCCAAGGTATACGGAAAAGGCTATGAGGTTTATCATATGGGCTACGGTGTAAACATTGATGGGCAATTCCCGATGATTGCGGCCCGAAATGGATTAAAGGTTTATAGAATTGGAAAAACGGCTGATGTCTTGCATGGGGAAGGCCCTTCCTATCCGATCGTAGATACAGATGAAGTTTTAAGAGTTTTAGAGGAAACGTATTTGAATGAAAGTGGAGAGGCAGCATTCCTTGTGAATGTACAAGAAACCGATTTAGCTGGTCATTCTGAGGATGCAGAGTGGTATGCAAAACTATTAAATACCACAGACCAGTGGCTGGCGAAATTCCTGCCCAAGATGGAAGAAGCAGATATCCTCCTCATCATGGCAGATCATGGGAACGATCCAACCATCGGGCACTCCAATCACACACGAGAATATGTACCATTAATGATCGCGGGCCACAAGGTCAAAGCTGCCGATATTGGCAGAAGAAACTCGATGGCTGATGTTGGAGCCACACTAAGTGAATTCTTTGGACTTCCTCAGACAGAAGAAGGGGAAAGCTTTTACAAACAAATCCTTTAGAATTTTATGTAATTTAAGTTGAGCACTTACTCTTTGATTGAATTGGTCAAAACCTTCAAGGAAACCAAATTTTTTATCTAGACGGGCTCCAATTTCCTTTTCATGTGTATTATATAGTGTATTGGCATACAGCTCTCTACGCACATGAAAGGAAGTGTTACAATGGATAATATGATTCCGTCAAATACTATGGGGGCAAATGTACTTCCTCAGCCTCCAATGCATTACGGCTATGCTGCTCCATGTGTTCAAACACGTGGTTGCGATAGTTTTATCATAATAATCGTGTTGTTTATTTTATTAATCATTATAGGTGCCTTTGCTTTCTGCGATTAAACAATGGGGCCGTGTGGGGACGTGGGGACGGTTCTTGTGGTCGTACTAGTCAAATAAAAACCATGAGAACCGTCCCTGTTGGTTCCCACTTACATAATTTAAGTAAAATTGATGGCAGTTCGTCCAAACCCTTTTCCAATATTTTAATAAACTAGTTATATAAGAGTTTGTTAAGAAGGGGAGTAAGGGGAATGAAAGGTAAGAAGAAACACCATCATAAGCATCATCAAGGTAAAGACAAACAAGAAGATAAGGAAAAACAGAATCAAAACGACAAGCATGATGATTGCAAAAAGCAAGACAAGAATGACAAGCATGATGATTGCAAAAAGCAAGACAAGAATGACAAGCATGATGATTGCAAAAAGCAGGACCAAAACAACAAACAAGATCATTGCAAAAAGAGCACGGATAATCAAAACAACAAATGTGGTCAAATGAAAAACAATCATTGCAATCATGATGAAAAGCAAAACAATAATCATAATGAACGCAAACAATGCCGGAATATTAATTGTTTATTTACATGTAGATGCTGGTAATGCAAAAAAGGGATGATTTCTATTTTCTTAGAATCCTCCCTTTTTTTATTAATGAAAAAATTCACTTGGATAGGTTTGATTTTAGAGGCCTGTACTTCCGCCATAATGGTGTCTATGTGGCCGGGATCCTTCCACAGTGGTAAAACCATTAAATTCATGATAATGTCCACCATTTCCATAAGGAATGGCAGGGCCAGTTACCCCTTGTATTTGGTGTCTATGTCTATCATCAACTGAAGTAAACGTGAAATATCTATGGGTATGCGGGACCCCAGTAGGTGCCGGTTCGGTCTGTCCGGCGTATTGATGGCTGTGTCCGTCGTCAAAAGATGTAATGCCGCTAAATCCATGAGCATGAACGGGCCTTCCATCCCAGGAAGTTATATAAAGTCGATGGGAATGCATTGGGTCTGAATCATCTGAAGCATACATAAAGCCAGAAACAGGGATATCCATGAGTCATCACTCCTAAAAAGCTTTTTAACACATTATTCAACCTCTTTTACATTTGTGCTATTGCCCATTATGAAAGGCATTGCGGATATCCTCGTTTAGGGATGCAGGTTTCGATCTATTTTTCATAGGAATTTGGGTGATGACCATGTGTTTAAAAGGGTTTGGGCCATATTTAATCAATCGTTTGTGTAATAGGGGAAAAACAAGGTTTTTGCAAAAGAATGTATTTTAAAGGGGAAATAACTCATTTTAAGGGGTTTTACCAAGATAAACATTAAATTCTACCCACCGACCGACAATTTATTTACATGATTTAATAGAGAAAGCTTTCTTAGCGGGGGTTATTCCATTTTTACACAAACGTTTGATTACCATGCCAACGTGGAAGAACCCGTCAAAGATTGTGGAAAGTCGTTTTTATTGGATAAAATTGCAGGATTTTGGGGAAAAAACAAACCTCCTCCTCGACAAGAAATTCTTTTGAAAGGAGAATAAAGTTCGTTTTTCATAAGGGTTTAGTGGAGTTTAAATCAAACGTTTAATTAAGAGGGATTCAATCATCTTTTGTCGAAATTGACTTTTTACGAAAGCCAAGCCAGTCTTTAAACATTACTCAATCCCAGACATTAAATAGGGAAGGGATGGTTTAATGAAATCTTCTGGCTGTACGTTCATCCCATTTCGTTTCCATTCCAAAGAAGCTCCATAAATCCCCCAGCTTAAGATGACAGCATTGATTTTATGTGTTGCATCTTCTTCCGCTGCATTTTGTTTTACCAACATTTTATAAAAAATAATCTCAAGCTGTTCCCTAATAATACGGGCAATGGTATCCTCGTACCCTCTATGACAGCGATTGGATAATGACTTTTGAAAATTGGTGATTGCTATGAAAATACTAACGAACGCCTCATCGTTTAGTTTGTCATTTTTATAAAAATCACCGTTCAAATTCACTAATAATACTTCAGATAATGCCTTCTCTAATAAGTCATAGATATCTTCAAAATGATAATAAAAAGTGGCACGATTGATCATCGCCTCTGTTGTAATATCCTTTACGGTAATATCCTTAAATTCTTTTTTAGCGGAAAGTTCAATGAAAGAATCCATAATTAATCTGCGAGTCCGCAGCACTCGGGGATCCGTCTTTGATTGAGTCATTTTGTAATCACTCCTACTTTTTCAACAATTTCTTCAATGTGTTGTATAACCGACATATCGAAGGAACTATCGGTATGGATTACTATCATTATTTACTAAGATAGTAGTATAAAGCAAATACAAACGATTGTAGGAGGATTGAACATGAAGAACAATAATATGATTTGTGATTTAGAAACAGGTGTATGTGGAGTAGCTGGAGAGGAAGAAATGGGGCTGATTGATTTTAGTCAACCAAAGAAATCCATTGAAGTTTATTATGTAACGGATCCTATTTGCTCTCATTGCTGGGCGATTGAACCGGTCCTTCGTCGTTTCAAAGAACAATATGGGCACTATTTTAACTTTCATCCAGTGATGGGTGGATTATTGGAGAAATGGCATGATGGCCCCATTGATCCTGCAAACGGAATTTATAAGCCTGCGGACGTTGCCCCTCATTGGAGGGAAGTGGGAGAACATTCTCGCATGCCGATTGATGGATCACTCATGATTGACAATCCCGTTCAATCATCCTTCCCGCCTTCACGCGTCTATAAAGTGATTCAAAAAAATCATAACGATGCATTGGCCTATGAGTATTTACGACGTGCTCGAGAAGTCCTGTTTCCATTTAATCAAAATATATCGGATCCATCTGTTCTAATCGAAATCGTCAATAAACTCGGTCTTGATGGAGAAGCGATTGTTAATGAAGCGGAACAGCCAGCAGGACAGCAATTATTAAATGAAGATTTTGCTCTTGCTAGAAGTCTTGGTGCTAGAGGATTTCCAACGATTATTATGATCAATGAAGAAAACAAAGGTGTGAAAATTGTAGGCGGGCGTCCGTTTGAATCCTATGTCGATGGTCTAAAGCAGGTATTGAACAAGGAAGAATTGCAGCCAAACCCAAAACTTTCTCTTTCTAGCTTACTAGAAAAAGAAAAGCTTTTATTTTCAAAAGAAATTGAAGTGATGTACGATCTTGAACAAACGGAAATTAGCGCTTTTGTTGAAAAAGAACTACCACAAGGCAGTTATCAAAAGAAAGAAATTCTAGGGGAATCATATTTTACAAAATAAAAGGAGAATGATATATGGCATACGTATTACAAGTTGATTTTACAATGAATGGACCTTTCGGAGATGAAATGGCGGCAGCGTTTTCTGGTTTAGCACAAAGCATAAATGAGGAAGAAGGCTTCATGTGGAAAATATGGACAGAGAGCCCTGAAACAAACGAAGCCGGCGGCATTTATATTTTTGAAACAAAAGAAACTGCACAAAAATATTTGGATATGCATACAAAAAGATTAGCTGGATTTGGAATTACAGGTGTCAACGCGAAAATCATGGCCATTAATCCTAAGCTTAGTGATATTACAAAAGCTCCGAGTTTGAAATAATACTTAATGGGGGAGCTCAGGATAACGGGTTCCGTTCCCTATCACAAACAAAGAAAATGTAGAGTAAAATGCCTATCGAATTGGACGATAATTTGATAGGCGTTTTTTGTTGGTATATAGCGTTTTCTATGCGTTTTTTACTGAAAATTGTATAACAAAATGTATATAAAATTGTAAGGGTACACTGGCTGGTGTACCCTTACATATACACCTACATTTTTGGATACAAATTAACATACAAAAAAGTATGGATTGGGTTTTGAGAATGAAAGGTTATGTTGGGTTTTTATGTTAAACAAATATAAAAATGTGAAATTTTGTTCTTAAACTAACGAAGCAGGTTAGATATTCGTATCAAACTGAGGGAGTTTAAGAAGAGGTAGTTCTTTAACCATTTAAATAGCACTTTATATAATATTAAAGTGCTATTCTGCGTTCATTGAAAGTTGACGAGTAGTAAACAGAAACATTATGAAATTGCTTTTTTATCAGAAATCAAATGGAACGGCTAATTGGTAGAACCTGCTTTACGAAAATAACTTGGTTTTATTCTACTGAACTTTCATGGTGGATTTGCCTTGCGGAATGTTTGCTAACAAGCGGTTTGATAACCTAAATAATTTTGTTACGAGGCAATACTTAAAAGAATGGCTGTCATTTCAGTTGGCGTTTTTAATTCTTAACAATATCTTTACATTCTATTACTTGTAATCTATATATAAGTGAATTATTATATAAGTGGTTATTTATATATAGTACTATCCTGTTTGCTTACATAATATTTGAGGGTTTAACGAAAAATATTTTATAGTTTATTTTACTTATCATGATTATAAGAATATTATTATTTACTTATATAAAACGCTAGGGAGGGGTATTTATGTCGGAAACAAAATCAATCGTAGAAATAGAGCGGGTTTCTAACATCTTAAAATTGTTAGGGGATAAAACGCGTTTAACCATGATTAAAATTCTGGATAATCATGATGCTTGTGTTTGTGAATTTGTAGAAATATTTAAAACTAGTCAGCCAGCCATCAGTCAACATGTTCGTAAGTTAAAAGATGCTGGGCTGGTTAGGGAAACAAGGAGAGGACAATGGATAATCTACTCTTTGAATAAAGATAATGAATACTTTTCATTGGTTCAAGATTTATTGCAACACCTTCCAAACCAAGGTTTTAGATTAAAGGAATTGGAAGAGCAAGGGTTACGAATTTCATGTGAATAATTGGGGGTCTAAATATTGGTATCTACGATACTCGCATCATTGATTTTTTTAATTACGCTTATTCTGGTTATAGGGCAACCAAGAAACTTATCCATTGGTTGGTCAGCATGTGGAGGAGCCATTCTAGCTTTAATTGTAGGAGTGGTTGACTTTCAGGACGTCCTCGAAGTAACCAAAATTGTATGGAATGCTACCTTTTCATTTATTGCCATTATCATTATTTCCTTAATATTAGATGAAATTGGGTTCTTTGAATGGTCAGCACTACACATGGCAAGAGCGGCGAAAGGCAACGGAATAAAAATGTTTGTTTATGTGAGCGTTCTTGGTGCTCTCGTGGCAGCATTCTTCGCAAATGATGGGGCTGCCCTTATCCTTACACCAATCGTATTAGCAATGGTACGAAATTTAAAGCTAGAAGAAAAAATGATATTTCCGTTCATTATTGCCAGTGGTTTTATTGCAGATACAACTTCATTGCCACTAGTGGTGAGTAATCTAGTTAATATCGTATCTGCTGACTTTTTCGGAATTGGATTTGCAGAGTTTGCCTCTAGAATGTTTGTTCCAAATTTATTTTCTTTAGTGGCAAGTATTTTAGTCTTGTACATTTACTTTAGAAGGAACATACCTAAGAAATATGATTTAGCTCATTTAAAGCAACCTGTCGAAGCC
>NZ_NPDD01000130.1 GCF_002272245.1 Bacillus sp. 7884-1
TTGGAATGTATGTTGTGGTTTATGGCTTACGAAACGTGGGCTTAACCAATGTCCTAGCTGATCTGATTCAAGTAGCAGCTGATCAAGGATTATTTGCAGCAACAATTGGAATGGGTTTTATTGCTGCTATTCTATCTTCCATTATGAATAACATGCCAACTGTTATGATTGATGCTTTGGCAATTGCTGATACCAATACAACAGGTGTAATAAGAGAATCTCTAATTTACGCAAATGTAATTGGCTCTGATTTAGGTCCCAAAATAACCCCAATTGGTTCTCTAGCGACTTTGTTATGGTTACATGTTTTATCGCAAAAAGGAGTTAAGATTTCTTGGGGAACCTATTTTAAAACGGGTATTGTTTTAACCATACCAACTTTATTCATTACTTTGGTTGGTCTCTATATATGGTTGTTAATCATTTAAGCATAATATTAAAGACAAAAAGGAGTGTTCAACATGGAAAACAAAAAGAAGCTATACTTCTTATGTACAGGAAACTCATGCCGCAGCCAAATGGCAGAAGGATGGGCAAAGAAACATTTAGGTGATGATTGGGAAGTACGTAGTGCTGGTATAGAAGCTCACGGATTAAACCCGAATGCTGTCAAAGCAATGAAAGAAGCTGGAATTGATACTTCAAATCATACTTCTGATATCATAGACCCTGAATATCTAAATAATGCTGATTTAGTTGTAACTTTATGTGGCGATGCTGCTGATAAGTGTCCAATCACACCACCAAAAGTAAAACGAGTTCATTGGGGATTTGATGATCCTGCAAAAGCTGAAGGAACGGAAGAAGAAAAGTGGGCATTCTTCCAGCGTGTTCGTGGCGAAATCGGAGACCGTATCAAAACTTTCGCAGAAACAGGGAAGTAAAATACAAGTATGCCAGTAGGAATACCTCTTGGCGCTTAAAATAACAATCACAACGAGAGGAAGACTGAACATTGATAATCACAGACAACGCTCGCGATGAGTTTAAAAAAATGTTCAAAGAGCAGAATGCAAAGAATATTCGCATCTTCTTTGATGGCTATGGCTGAGGTCAGCCAAGAATTGGACTGGCTCTGGGAGAGCCGGCATCAAATGATATCATCGTCACTATAAATGATATTTTGGTGGCAATCGACCCTATTATTGAACCGAACACCGAAGACCTTATTCTTGACCGCAGTGGAAATGGTCAAGGCATTTCGATGATAGGTAATACAGGTAGATGCTGTTAAAAAAAGACCTTAGTGGTCTTTTTTTATTTTTTCTTTTAGTTCGTGATAGGCTTCTAAAAAACGAAGATATGTTTGTGAACCGTATTCCTCAACGTTATAATGAAAAAATACTTCTATGGCGATCTCTTTTGCTTGCTCAATCGTACAATTTCTAGAAATTTTAATTAGGTTTAAATAAGACAAGAAATACTCCTTCTTTAATGCACCTGCATGATTCACTGTCATACATTTACCTCCCATAAAAAGGGTCCCCTCCAAAATGAGACCCTTCGTAAATCAATAATAATCTTAGGAACAGCAGTTGGTTGCATTTTCACTTTCAACATCCACATCAGCTTTTGTGTAGAAAAACTCCCATTCGTTTCCGTCAGGATCATGAACCCAAAACTTGTCTTGGAGGGCATAGCAACAGGTTGTATTGATTTCGTCGAATTGCGACAGAATCCCTTTTTCTTCAAGTCTGTTCTTATGAGCCATAACTTCTTCTGTGCTTTCAACTTGAATGCCAAAGTGTCCAACCTGATTTCCACTTACATCATCTCGTAAATTAAGCGTAAAGTTTAGCCCTGGTGTATCAAGAAGGAACTTTGCATAATCGGACTTTACTTTAACCGGTTCAGCCCCGAATAGTTTGCTGTAAAACTCAATGGATTTTTCAAGGTTTGTAACATTAAGACCAACATGTGCGTATTTCATAATGGTTTCCTCCTAATATCAATTTATTTTGATTTATTTCCTACAATTGAGCGTGTAATAAATTAATTACAGCAACTATTTTTTTGATCCTCCTTTGGTTTAACATCTTCTTTTATTTCCTCGATTTTCACGTTGCAGCAAGAACTTTCTTTTTTTCCAAACAGACTTTTTAAAATACTCATTATTACATCCTCCTTAAATAATGTAGAATAAAAATCCAGATATTGTTGACATCGTAAAGACTGAACCTACGAAAGCAAATACGAGTTTCTTTTTAAAAATGCTATTCAATAATGTTAATTCTGGTAAACTTGCGCCTGCAGAGCTAATCATGAGAGCCATTACTGGACCTAACGCCATACCTTTGGCAATCATAATTTGCGAAATTGGAATCATGGTAGAAAGTCTAATATAAAGTGGAATTCCAATCATTGCAGCGATAGGAACAAGCCACCACTTATCACCCCCCATAAAAGTAGATATCCAACTAGTTGGAACTGCTCCATGGATGAAAGCGCCAATGAAGGCACCGATTAGCAAATAAGGATACACATTTTTCATTAGTTGGAGTGTTTCTAACAAAGCTGCTTTAAGTTGAAATTTCTTATTTGGCTCATCATAGCCCTTTACTACGACATTTTTTATTTGTCCTTCAAACCCAAACTTTTCTAAAGCAAACCCAATAATGACGGAAAGTATTGAGGTAACAACTGTATAGGTAATCGCAACTTTTACTCCAAGTACAGCTGTCATTAATGTGATGATAGTTGGATCAAGAACAGGTGAAGAAAATAAGAAAATCATAACTATTCCAAATCGCACTTTTTTATTTAGTAAGTTCACTACGACCGGAATGGTTGAACAAGAGCAAAATGGCGTGATAAAGGCAAATCCTAAAGCGACTAGTGCACTTACCAACGGATGGCTCCTTTCCATTAGGCGTTCCATCTTTTCATATGGAATAAGACCTTCAAGAAGGTTAATGAGAAAAGAGATACCGATGAACAATAGAGTTAACTCCAATGCAATTGAAACAAAACTTTGAAACACTTCTGACCACATAAGCAACCCCCTTATTTATTAACAACGGTTTGTGTTCTCAATATTCACAGCATACTTTTTGGATTTTAATTTCACAGCAATTTATTTTTGGCACAATATACTTTTTTTGTTTTGGATTTTTCTTAAACATATTTAAGAAATTGCGATATACTTTTGCCTTTTGACTTTTTTTCAAGTATTCGCTAGCCAATACTGCCTTCTCCATTTCTTCTTTTTTCATTTTATAATAAACTTTTAATTCCATTTCGTTGAAATACATATAACCATCCCCTTTTTTTTATTTGCAATTTGCAACTATTATTTTAATAAAATGAGCAAGGGTTTCTTGCTCAAATTAATGGTTTGCAACAAACAGTAGATTTCGACATTGCTTCGTTTAGAAGTTTAACTGATCTGATTACCATCTCTCGTTCAAACTCGCTCATATTCGAAAAAACTTCGGTAAGATATTGGTTCATTTCTGCATCTATTTTTGCTGCAACATACTTCCCTTGAGTAGTCAGGGTTAATTGTGAAACCCGTTTATCTTCCGGAAGTGGTGTTTTTTTTACCAGTTCTAACTTTACTAATGTTTGTATTTGCCGACTAAAAGTGGTAATATCCATCCCTAAAGTATCAGCAACCTGTTGCATTGAAGGTCTGTCTTTTCGAAGAATTTCGTAAAGGATATGGCTCTGAACAAGAGATATTTCTTCACCACCAACTTGGCAACAGTTTTTATTCAAAAGACCAAAACGTCGTGTCATAACTTGAAATAATTCTCTAAGGTTTTCCATTATTTTCACCTCTGATTTATTTATATACAAAATATTTGCAAATTGCAACTTATTTTCTTTCAAATTGTAAAATTTTTTTATATAATTAATTTAAACAGATGAAGTTAGGGGGAGTAATATGCAAGCGGGATTTAAAACAAGGGTGGCATCAATAGGTGATCTGGGAGCGATATTAAATATTTATAACCAAGGAATTGAAGACAAGATTGCAACTTTGGAGGAAGACCAGAAAGATATTAAGTACATGACAGAATGGTTTAACAACCATAAAGAACGTTTTGCGGTTATAGTAATCGAAGATAATGATGAAATTGTTGGTTGGGCTTCTTTAAATGCTTATTCGAATAGAAGCGCCTATGCCGGTATAGCTGATTTATCAATTTACATAAGGAGGGATTACCGAGGAAAGGGTGTCGGTTCATTATTATTAAAAGAAATTGAATGTACTGCGATTAAGAATGACTTTAATAAAATTGTTCTTTTTACTTTTCCTTTCAATAACTTGGGGCAGAGGCTTTACAAAAAATATGGTTATAGAGAGGTCGGAGTATTTAAAAACCAAGGGAAATTAGATGGTCGCTTTGTTGATGTAATGATTATGGAAAAGATCCTTATTCCTTAAGTACGTGTTAACTACGGTGTAAGAATGTGATTTTCTACATTTTCTGTGGTGAAGCTCTACTTAATAGTTTGCTGGGCTTAAATTCAATATAATATACAGGGTTATGAAGAGTTTTCTTTTGGCTCATTAAATCAGTTAGGATACAAAATCACTCCTATTGCACTGTCATATTCAACTATTTTACAAATGAACAAGAGTGGGTTAATGAACCAAGGTAAAAAATTTAAGGGGAAAAAGACCTCATTGGATTTATTTTTCTTTTGTTTATTATTTTCTTTTCGGTTTGGGCGAAGACAGCGGTGTTGCCTGTAACATTAATCGCCCTTCACCTACCAACATTCCTGCTTTCCTTTATTACCTTAAATGAGGAAACACGGTTAATTACAAGCATGATCATAACGTATTTATTGATGGGACTATATTTGCTTTATGTTGTGAAAAAGGAGAAAGGTAAGAAGGAAGGTACTCTTACTTAAAGGGACAGAATTTCAACAATTGTTTTATAAATATATCTTTAAAAAATAACCCTAATCTTGAGGATAACCTGGATTTTTTGTTCCTCGACAAAAAATATTCTAGAATACTGCCCGAAGTTTGTTTTTTAAAAGGGGTTAAGGTTGTTTTAATTAAACGATTAATTGGATATATTGTTAGATGATTTGTCGAATACGTAGGTAAATATCGGAAAAACCTAAAAAATCGAAGCCATATGTTCGGAATGTTTTAAATTATATGTTTTAATAGAATGATACGGTAAAGTAGTGAAAAGGAGAGGGAAGTAGTTGCTGACGAACCATTTAGACTTTAGACTTGAACCGCAATTAAAGGAGCTTTATGAGGAACATAAGAGAAGAGCTGCAAAAATAGATTGGGGCTATCATGATTTCTTGCCTTGGGATAAAGCGCAGGATTTCCGGAGGGTACCTTGGAACCCTGAGCAGGTCACACTGCCGTCCGGTGTGGTAACGGCTGTAGAAACTGCACTTTTGACAGAGGTGAATCTGCCTTGGTTTACATCCCATTTAGATCAAACATTTAAAGGGTCACTTACTGTTATCAAGGATTTTGTCCATACCTGGACAGCGGAAGAAGATCAACATTCAAATCTTTTGGAGACCTACCTATTGATTACCAGAAACGCAGATCCGAACCGCATTCGTCAATTGCACAGGCTGACAGTAGAAGGGGGATTTGAGCCAGATTTTGATACCCCTTTCGAGACGATGGTCTATACTTCGCTACAGGAACTTGCCACCATGGTTTTTTATTATAATGTTGCCAAAGTAGCCGGACCTCATGATAAAGAATTGGCTACGCTCCTTAGACGGCTCGCAAAGGATGAAACGCTTCATTATGCATTTTACCGCGACGTCATCAAGTTACACTTGCAATTGGAGCCAAATTACTGCTACTATCTCGGTCATGTTATTAAAAATTTTAAGATGCCGGGTACGGTCATGCCTGATTTTGAAGATCGGATGGCCATTATTGCAAAGGAAGCCAATTACGGGCCGCTTGAATATTTTGATCAAGTGCTGGATGTTATTGTTGACTATTGGGACATTGAAAACCTTAGACCAATTGCTCCTGAAGCAGAAAAGGCACGGCTCGATCTTCTCAACTACCATGCAAGGCTTAAACGGGTAAGAGATCGATTTTACGCTAAAAAATAGTGACCATGGAGTGACCATGGGGACGGTTCTTGTGGTCGGAACTAACCACATATGACCATGAGAACCGTCCCTAAGGACCCCCAAGGACCCTATTTCTTATGGTACCAGTTATAGAAAGTACCTGCTTCTTCATTTGAAACTCCATATAATTCACTCTCATGTAGTGGTTTTGCCTTATTTGTAAAGGTTAGTGTCGCAACGCCAAATTTCCGTTGCAGCCAGGAGTGCTTGACGGTAATTTGTTGTATTCGCTCACGGTGAGTAACGAAGGTTTCATTGGTAATTCCGCCTTTTCTTATTTGTACAGTTTTTCCATGGCGGATATAGCTTGTAAACCAGTAATCCAGGATACGAGAGAGAATTGATAGACCAAAGACAATGGCAGCCACCCAAAGCCACTCTCTTTTAAAAATCATCAGCCCGATTATCGCTAGGATTGTTAGATAATAGGGTTGTAGAAGTTTAAGCCAAAGGACTTTAAGCGGAAATCGGCTCATCTTTTCTTCAATATGATAGTGAGGAAGCATGATTTGTAAAATTCGGTAAGCCTCATGCTTGGGCATAAACGGATACAAGGAACTCGTTTCCTGACCTTTTTCATCCCCAAAGGCACCTGCGCTTAGCAGCTTGATAGAGGCTAATCCTAGTAGACGTTTAAGAATGGTCTGTTCTACGATAACCGCTTGTACCCTGTGTTTTTGAATCGAAAAACTGGTGTAATTGCCAATCCCCTTTTCAATATAAATTCGCTCGCTATCATCGCTAATCACATAATTACCATACTTCATCGAAGTTTTTATAAAGCCAATCCCAACAGATATAGCCAGTGCTAGAACAAAGAGAACAATCAACATCCACCAATGGATCGATAAGTAGTCCAGAGCATTTTCTGCCGTTTGTTCTATGTGAAAGAAATCTGCTAGATTGAAATAAATGGCAGATAATAAAGGAAAGATGGCTAGGAAGCTAAGTGATGTAAAGGATGCCTTAACTAAATCCTTTTTTGTTGAACGAAAATGGATTGTCGTGTTTGAGGATTTCCCCTTTGCTACTGCCTCGATCGAAGTTTCCCCTCGTTCCAAGGAAAGAAGAATTCGTTGTTTCTCTTCTTCTGTTATCACAGGAAAAGTGAATGTAGCATTTTCTCCACTTGTACCAGTTTCAAGAGTAAGAGAAGTTAGTCCGAACCAGCGGTGAACAAAAGTATTGTTCGAGACTTGATTATGGATCCGGTCTAGCGCTACGCTACGCTGTTTTTTTACAAATACACCCTCATGAACACCAATGGAATCGCCAACGATTTCATAGCGGTGGAAGTACCATTTTAAGATAATCGAAAAAATGGTCCAGACGGAGGCGATTAAGAATATATATCGTCCCCAAATAACCCAGGTCGCTGTGGAAGATCCTTTTAAAATAAATAAAAAGAGAAAAAATTCAATTGAGCTTTTTAGGAAAGATACTAGCCCAACCGCAATGAATGCGGCGTGGTACCGTTTTACACCTTCAGTCATGCGTCTGATGCTCCTTCCACTGCATCTTCATCTTGAATTTTTGCATAAACAGCGATTTGACCCTTTAGTTGTTTTGCTTCCTCTGCCGGAATGGCCGGAATGATATGGTTGGAAGCAGTGGTACCAATTTCAAGGTTGTACAATCCGTAGCGACGCATAATAGGACCTTGTTCGGTTCGAACGTATTCTACTTTTTCCATCGGTATTAAAGTGTGCTGTACTTGCCATTTCCCACGTTTCATCTGAACGAACTGTTGGTCAATTCGATATCTCCAGGTGTTATGCAGGTACGTTGGTTCAATGAGTATGGAAAAAATGGAGGATAAAACGAATATCCCGCCAAGAATATAAAGGACAATGCCAATCCATCCATACCATCCAAACATTTCTGTACATACGACCAGAACAGCGATAATAAGTATGGCTGTTAGATGCCCAATGGTATTTGAAATTCTCCACACTTTAACGGCATCCTTCGAAATTGTTTCTGTTGGTTCCTCAATATGTATATACATCCCTTCACCTCAACTAATTCTTACGAACAAAGGGCTCTAATTGTTTCACTTTTGCCGTTTTCTTAAAATCCCAGGGGCCCTTTATAGAAGCCAGCAAAAAAACGTCTTGTGAATGAGGGGAGTTCGTCCAAACCATTTTCCATATTCTTAATAAACTAACAATATAAAAATGTTTGTTAAGAAAGGGAGTATGGAAATGAAAGGGAAGAAAAAACACCATCATAAGCATCATCATGGGAAAGACAAGCATGACAAGAAGGAAAAACATGATCAAAACGACAAGCATGATGATAAACAAGACAAAAATGACCAACATGATGGCTGCAGTTGCAACAAGCAAGACAAAAACAACAAGCAGGATGATTGCAAAAAACAAGACAAG
>NZ_NPDD01000131.1 GCF_002272245.1 Bacillus sp. 7884-1
ATAATTGCTGTCTTTTTTCTATATCTCTGTAACATCGATTTGCGAATATTGAATGTCATATGCTTTTATTAATTTTATTTCAAGTATTCCATCTTTATATTTAGCAGTGGATCCCTTCTTTTTTACCATTGCCGGAAGCGTGATGGAATGTTTAGCATCTCGCTCAGGTATATGTTCCACCATTAGCTGATTCGCAGTATGATAAATCCGCAAATCTTTAAGGAGTGATTCATCCTTAATTGGTATTCTAACAAATACGGAATCATGCGTTTCAAAGGCTGAAGAGTTTAATGTATTACCCTGCTGAGTGGGATGGGATTTGAAATGATTCACAACGTCTTGAGGATTTATGGCACCACCCGATTGAGAGGGCATTACATTTCCCATAATGCCTTTAATAAATTGGTCGATTTCATCTGGTTTCATATGCTGAAGCTTATTCTTCATGTCTTTATTAAAAGGAAATAAATTCCACGGAAACATAATTTCCCCACCCTTTCTGTATACTCTCACTGGGCATTGCTACCATATACTATGCAATAAAGATGCTATGCGTTATAAACAGAAACATTTATATTCGCATATAAAACATGCATGTCAGTCATATAGTATAGAAAAACTATATTGAGAGGTAATGGCGCGTGAAGAAAAAAACGGCTTTAATTACTGGGGGAGCTACAGGTCTAGGGGGAAAAACTGCTTGGCAGCTTGCCGAACAAGGTTATCAGCTGGCGATTAACTATCGAAACAGTAAAAAAGAAGCTTTTCTTTTATCACAAGAGCTTGAAAAGAATTTCGGGAATAAAATCATTTGCATTCAAGGTGATGTGGCAAATCAATCGGATTGTACGCACATTGTTGAAAAAGTCTTGTCGGAATTTTCCTCAATTGATGTTGTCATTCATAATGCAGGACCATATGTACGTGAGAGAAAGAAAATGACGGAGTATTCAATCGATGAATGGAATTATTTAATAAATGGCAATTTAAATGCAGTTTTCTATTTATCCAAAGTAATCATTCCAATTATGCGAAAGCAGCACTGGGGAAGAATTATTACAATGGGTTTTGATAGAGTGGAAACAGCTCCAGGCTGGATTTACCGATCGGCATTTAGTGCTGCAAAGACAGCACTGGCATCACTCACTAGAACCATTGCCATTGAGGAAGCGAACTTTGGAATTACCGCTAATATGGTTTGCCCAGGGGATATCATCTCTCAATGGAAGGAGAAAGATATTGAAGACTCCATCTTAAGTGAAAACGTTCCAGTTGGACGCCAAGGAACGGGGGAGGATATATCGAGAGTAATTTCCTTCCTGCTCGAAGAGAAATCTGACTTCATTACTGGGTGTATTATTCCTGTTACAGGAGGAATGGATGTACTCGGGAAGGCCTATTATCAAGTAAAAACACCTCAACAAACGAAGGAAACGTTATAAGTCTTTCCTTTTTACAATTTTTGAACTATTCGATTTTGTGGCATAAATTGTATTCCTTTTGTGGATAATAGATGTAGCACATCTATGAAAGGAGCAAAATAAAATGAGTTTTAACATGAATAGAATTAATCCAAATCAAACTCAAGTATTTTTTCATGATGGTCGTTTTGAAACATTAACGAATGAGGAACTAGAAGAATTTTTGCTCCACATGGGTATAAGTGAGATTAATTTATCAATAGAACAAGATGTAACGGATTAATAAAAATACTTTATGAGATCAAAAAAAGCAATCGGCCTATGCCGATTGCTTTTATGCTTCTAACAAATGAGAAGGTTCTTCTTGTACAGCAACATTTCTCATGAGATAGAAGGAGTATTGGTCTTTTGGAATTTCATATAAATCGTACACATCACCATTAGCATTCAACTGCTCATAAAGTGATTTTCTAGTTTCATTGGCTTTAACAACATAAGGGAGTTTTTCGGCAGCCTTAATAGACCTGATATTTACCTTACGAATCCTCATAAAAATGGTTTCTATTCCCATATTATAAAAAACCTCTTGGAAAAAAGCATCCTTTGCTGGGCTGTTATAGCCTTTTCCATGGTAAGGCTTACCAAGCCAAGTGCCTAAAAACCCTGCATTATCTTCAATATCAAATAGATTAATGGTTCCGATTGGGTTACCCCATTCATCTAGAATCGTCCGTGAAATCAATTCACCGCGCTCTTCCGCTTCTATTGTTTGTTTTGTCATAAAGATAAATTCTTCATAAGAAGCACATTTTTGACGCACAAAAGGAAAGACATCTGGATGCGACATTAGTTCAAATAATACATGGCTGTCATGAAGATCTCGTTTCTTAAGCATTGAATTTCCCTCCATTGGGCAATCCGATCCCATGTCTAAAGAAGCGGCCCACCCACGAAATTTTTTATTCAGATAAACTAAAAAATTTCGGGGTGGGAATCGAACCCACTAGAACCAGGTATTACTGGTGGCGCACCATTTGCCTTCCCTATTTCATTTTTTTTGATGATGAAAAATAATGTGATTTACCCCCCAGATTTTTAGGCCTTTTTCGGTCTCACTTAAAGTATCATACAAGAAAAAATAAAAAAAATAAATAGGTTTTTTGTTGTTTTTTTGAGATTATTTATTGGCAAATTTCAACATATTTCTACTCTTCTGAGAAAACGATTTCACCGCCAATCATCGTCCATTTTGGTTTTGCTAAATAATGAAACGGATGGTGACTCCATAGCACTAAATCAGCTTCTTTTCCCACATCTATGCTTCCCAAATGAGTGTCTAACCTTAGGTTCCTCGCTGGAAGTATCGTGATTCCCTCAAGTGCCTTTTGCTCGGAAAGACCCTCGCGCACGGCTATGCCCGCACATATATTTAAATATTGAATTGGGGTATAAGGATGATCGGTTGTTATCGAGACTTCGACACCGTTATTAGTAAGCTCTTGATAGGTTTTCCAAGTCTTGTTTTTCAGTTCAATTTTTGATCTTCTGGTTAAGGTTGGTCCGACAGAAACTTTTAAATTGATTCCAGATAACTCATTGGCAATCAAATGTCCTTCAGTACAATGCTCAATTCTTAAATCTAGATTGAATTCCTCTGCAAGACGTAATGCGGTAATAATATCATCAGCACGATGTGCATGAATTCTGACAGGAATTTCTCTTTTTAAAGCCATAACGAGTGGAGCTACTCTTAAATCATCAGGGGTATCTGTATGGATTGCTTTATAAAAAGCTTCCCTGAGCATTCCCATGATTCCCATTCTTGTAATGGAGTCATTATTTCCCTGACTATGAATTCTTTTCGGATTTTCCCCCAGCGCAAGCTTTAGACCTGCAATTTCCTGGATGATCATTTTTTTAACATTTTTACCCGTCGTTTTAATGACAGATGTGGTTCCTCCAATGACATTGGCACTGCCAGGCATGACATGTGCAGTTGTGATGCCGCTTTTAATTGCATCGGTAAAGGCGGGATCTAATGGATAGACACCATCAATGGCTCGTATATGCGGTGTCATGGCTTCAGCCGTCTCATTTGCATCATTACCAGCCCATCCAGTTCCTTCATCATATAAACCTAAATGGGTATGAACATCAATAAACCCGGGAAAAAGATAATGGTTATTACATTCAATGATTTTGACATTTGTATCAACAGGAAGATATTTTCCTACTTTTATTATTTTTCCGTTCTCAACCAAGACATCCCCGTTTTGAATTGGCTGGGATGTGATGGGATAGACCATCGCATTTTTTAGAAGTATTTTCATGATAATTTAACCTTTCCCACACTTAAAATAGTATTTTTACTATTTTATCAACAGTTCTGTTGAAGTGATAGTGGAAAGTAAGTGATTTTTAAAAAAATTACGAAACCTTTTCCTGGTATTAGCGTAAGTATTAGAGAAAGATAGAAAAAATTTTTCCGTTGGGGGAATCATGAAATGGTAAAAAGTGAAGAAAGAATGCTTGCGGCTATTCTCTATGTTGTTAGTCTTTTTTTCCCAATTATAGGTCCACTTGTTATATGGTTATTAAAAAAGGATGAGTCATCATTTATCAATTATCATGGAAGAGAATATTTTAACTTTTTCATTTCTTACACTGTGTATTCAGTAATATCCGGAATCTTAGTATTCCTTATCGTTGGAATTTTCCTATTATGGATTTTGGGAATTATGGCCCTCGTATTTACTATCATCGCTGCAGTAAAAGCTTATGAAGGAAATGAATATCGATTCCCATTAGTCTTTAGAGTAATTAAATAATATAGACCAGCTAACCCAGCAAAAAAAAATTTGCTGGGTTTTGAACGTTTTTATAGTTCAAACGTCATATCTTTATACAAAGGAAAAGAAGGGGGAATTAGTTTGGATTTTTTAGAAGGGATTAACTGGGGATTGATCGCGCCGCTCTTTATTATCCAACTTATTTTATTAATCGTATCACTTGTAGACTTATCCCGAATTGATAAAACAAATGGTCCGAAGCTTCTTTGGGTATTTATTATTGTGTTTGTAAATATTATTGGGCCAATCCTCTATTTTGTGATTGGAAGGAGAAATGATTAATGACACTCATCCAAATTCATGGGCTAAAAAAGAGTTTTCAAGGTCATGAGGTTATAAAGGGGCTTGACTTTAAGCTAGAAAAGGGCAAGTGTATTGCCCTTTTAGGTCCAAATGGGGCAGGTAAAACGACAACGCTGCGGATGCTTTCGGGTTTGATGAAACCTACGGAAGGGTCAATTACCTTTAGTGATGCTAAAAAGGATGGAGATATTCGCCATTTAATTGGCTATTTGCCACAATTTCCGGTTTTTTATGACTGGATGTCAGGATTGGAGTTTCTTCAATATGTGGGAAAACTTGCAGGATTAACAAGTAAAGAAGCAAAGGAACGATCCTTGGAGCTGGTTGAACTTGTTGGAATAAGCGATGCGAAAAATAGAAGAGTAGGTAAATATTCTGGCGGGATGAAACAAAGGCTCGGTATTGCACAGGCTATCATTCACCGTCCGCAGTTAGTTATGCTGGATGAACCAGTTTCTGCATTAGATCCTTTTGGAAGAAGAGAAGTACTCGAGCTTCTAGAGGGATTGAAGAAGGAGACCACAATACTATTCTCTACTCATATTCTGAATGATGCTGAGGAAGTATGTGATGAAATATTATTTCTACATAATGGAGAAATTGTTGAGTCTGGGACAATGGTGAGATTGCGTGAGCGGCATCAACAGGCAAAAATCGACTTGATCTTCCGAAAGAAAACGGGGGAGATGGAGAGCACTCTTAAAAACCATTCCTTAACTAAATCAATTTTGGTAGATGGAAATCGAATTAGTGTATTTGTTACGAATATTGAGCTAGCCAGGAAAGAGTTTTTAAAGCTGACTTTTGAAAAAGATTGGCCATTGGATAAATTTGAAATGAGCAGTATGACCCTTGAGGATGTATTTATGAAGGTGGTGGGAAAATGAGCCAGTGGATGACACTTTTTCAAAAAGAGATTCTTGAAATGTGGAGGAATTTTAAATGGATTTGGGTACCAATTACCTTTATCTTATTAGGCGTAAAAGAGCCGGTGACGAGTTATTATTTACCACAAATTATCAAATCCTTTGGCGGATTGCCAGAAGGGGCGGTTATTGATATACCACCTCCAACGGCTGGAGCCGTTTTAGCTTCCGGGCTCAACCAATACTCTACACTTGGGGTATTAATCATTGTTCTAGGTACTATGGGTGTGATTGCCGGTGAACGAAAAAGTGGGGTGGCAGCCATGATTTTAGTAAAACCGGTCTCCTATCTGTCTTATATTACTTCTAAATGGGCGGGCAGTCTTTTGTTGGTATGGTTTTCTTTATTTATAGGGTATCTATCAACATGGTATTATACTGGTCAGTTATTTGAGTGGGTGGCATTCGGGGAATTTTTCCAATCGTTTGTTTTATATGGGTTGTGGTTGACTGTCATATTAACTATTACCATATTTTTTAGTTCAGCTCTCTTGTCTCCAGGGATGGCAGGCTTCATATCGCTGGCACTGGCACTGGTGGTGAGTATTATTAGCGGGGCACTCTCTCTCTTACTAGAGTGGAGCCCTTCCCAGTTAACTAGTTATACAAGTGCTTTGCTAACTACAGGGAAACTTCCCGATGATACACTACCAGCTAGTTTAATAGGCATCCTCCTTATTGTTATCCTATTATGGTTAAGTGTGTTCCTATTTAAGAAAAAAGAGCTAGCCTCTTAAGACCATTTTGGTTGGAATATAGCAATTTTCATGAAGAGGTCATTAAATGGCTTCTTTTTTTCTACTAATTTAACGAAAAAACTCCTATCATTTTTTTTGTTCACGTTTAATAGAATAAATATAAGAGAGGCAGATAAGGAGTTTTCTAGATGAAAATACATGAATATTACCGTGGCAGTGCCAATATTACCTTAAATGGCAGCATAGCAGCGCTCGTTCCTGCAATCATCATTGGTGTTGGGAATCTATATTATTTTCAAAATAAGCAGATTATGATTTTAATGATACCTTTTATTGTTTACAGCCTTATTAGTTTTCAAATCTATCTTTTTAGGGTGAGACAATCTGTGTCAATCGAGCGTAATATGACGCAACTTCAAAGCAAATTTCAAAATATTTTTGAAGCAAGACACCTTGTTGTTGTTTTCATGAACCACCAACAGCCCTGTTTACATCTCTTTTTTCCTGATGGACACCGGGCAGGAATGATTAAAAAATATAAGCAAAAAGGGTTATTCTTGTTTAGAAAACCTAGGATTTATGCGCTTTATAATAATCTAGACCAGATTGTTGGAATTTATAAAATAAAGCAGTTAAAGAGAATAGTCATTGAGGTTTATGATCGAAATATGAACTTTGTAGGCTGCTATGAAAAGGAAAAACTATCTTTGTTGAAAAGTAAGATAGAAATGATGGATGAGAATGGTCATTTTATTGGCGTAGTTGAAGGTTCTGCATATTATATGGATGAACGTGTTTACAGTCAATCAAGGCAGCAAGTCGGACGGCTGAGACGGGGGTGGATGCCTGTTGAATGGAGTAGTGTATTCCCGGAACCTAATACTCCCGTTCTTTCACTTTCAGAGAACTTAACAGAAAAGGACAAGCTTTTAAGGATGTCCTTTTTGATAAATGAATATTTTATTGAGAGGTAAGGCAGTGTTATTCTCGCCAATTATTTGATAGAATAAGTTAAAAAATGGCGGAGGTATTTGTGGTGCAGATTGATTTAATTAAAGGTCATGGTTCAGGAAATGATTTTCTCTTAATTGATGAAATAACGAATTCTTATTCCTTCTCAGAAGACGAAAGGGCAGAGCTTGCCACTTTGTTATGTGATCGGAATTCAGAATTAGGTGCAGATGGTATTCTTTTTATTATGAAAAGCAATCGTGCTGATGGAAGAATGAGGGTATTTAACACTGACGGTTCAGAGGCATCGATGTGTGGAAACGGCCTTCGGTTGGTTGCCAGATATATTTGTGAAATGCGGGGGCTAAGTGTAGCGGTTATTGAAACGATGAAGGCTGATTTAAAGGTGAGTAAGCAAGCAGATATCTATCCCAATGTGACCACCTACCAAGTAGAAATTTCACCCGTTTCGTTCCGTCTGGGTGATTTACCATTGAATCTAAATGAACCAAACTTAATAAATGAAAATATCCCAGAGCTGTCACAGGAGTTAACATTTTCTGCGCTTGCGGTGCCGAATCCACATTTAATCTCGATTGTGGAAACAGAGCAATTGACATCCGGAGTGCAAAAAGAGATAAGTGAGAAGGTAAATAATCCAAATGAGTTATTCCCTGACGGAGTCAACGTCAGCTTTGTTAAATCTTTGGATGAGGAAAGTATTTATGTAAATACTTTTGAACGCGGGGTAGGCTTTACAAATGCTTGTGGTACAGCAATGTCAGCATCGTCTTTAGTCACTTGCCTACAAGGCATTAATAATGTGGATGAAATCATAAATGTTTATAATAATGGCGGTAAAGTACAATGTGTGGTTCATGAAAATGATGAGAATTATTATATTGATTTGATCGGAAATGCAACATACTTATACCAAGCAAAGGTAGAAGTGGAATGGGGTCTTAAAACCTTTGAAGTTAGTTCGAAGGAAAGTTTTGCTGAACAGCAAACCTACGAAAAACTACAGGCAGAAGCTCAAGCTTTTCTAAAGATTGCTGGATTGTAAAAAAGTTAAGGGCACATAGAATTTTATGTGCCCTTAACTTTTTTGTCTACATAGGTAATTTGGAGTGATTTTTAGCAAGATTTGAAACAAAGAAACGGTCACTATGATATTTATTTCTTAGCTTTTAATACTTCTAACACGGGTTCAAATGCCTGAAGAGATTTTGTTTGAAAGTAATTTTTAAACGGGTCGCCTTGTTTTCGAATACGATTCAAAGCCTTTTCCATCGTAAAGTGGATAGGATTTAGTTTATCACTCACTTCTTCCCAATAGAGCGGTGTGGCAACCCCGGCATGTTCATTTCCCCTCATGGAATATGGGGCCACAATCGTTTTCCCTTCACTATGCTGCACATAATCAACGTAAAGCCTGTTTCCACGATTTTTTTTCATACGTTCGATGGTAAACGAATCAGGATCCTTGGAAATTAAATAATCGGCGATAAAGCTCGTGAATAGACGTGTATCTTCAAAGGAATATACATTCTCAGGGAGCGGCAGATAGATTTGTAATCCTTTATTTCCTGATGTCTTTACATATCCAATGAGATTTAATTGGTCAAGGACTTCTTTGATTAACAAAGCTGCTTTTACCGCCAAATGAAATTCGTCCTTTGAGGGAGGATCTAAGTCAAAGACAATTTCACTAGCTCCCTTACTGTGAATGGTCTGAAAAGGGATATGGAATTCAATCGCCAGCTGATTTCCCAGCCAAATCAATGTTTTTAAATTGTTACAAACGATATAGTCGATTCCTTCAGCCTGATGTGTCTGCACAAAATTCGGGGCATAATCCGGACAATTCTTTTGATAAAAAGGATCACCGAACATCCCATGAGGGTAACGAATAACCGTCAAAATCCTATTTTCTAAAAAAGGCAGCATATAAGGAGAAATTTCTCTTAAGTACAGAATAAAGTCTGCCTTTTGTATATCATGATTTTTCCATAGAGGCTTATCAGGATGAGTAATATCCAAATCCTCAGGTAAGTTTTTTTGTTTAAAAATAAATTGTTCATATGTACATTCTTTCGGTTTTAAATCAAAGCGGAAGGTATGAAAATGAGGCTCGCGCAGCTGGTTATCATAAAGCTCAAGATATTTAACCTCTAAACAAATAGCCGGGTCAACATAGATAAATTGACTGTCCTCACGAACCATATTTTGCTTGATGGTACTTTGAAGTGCTGATTTTTCATCCGGCTTAAGACCAAAAAGCACTTGACCAATTCCATGAATTTCCCCTTCTTTATAAACTCCTACATAAAAGTATCCATTTGTTTTTTCGAAGGAAGTAATAAAACAGGAGACGTATTTCCAGTTTTTATATTTTAACCATTGTAAAGACCTTTTTCCTTCCTCCCAAAGACTATTTTTATGCTTAGCAATAATTCCTTCCCCATCCTGTAATACTACATTTTCCCATATCTTATTAAACTCCGTATGTGCCTCTACAAACTGAATTAAATGATCACTATATGGATCTGCTTCTATTGGAAGACTAAGTTGTTTGAATAGGTTAAAAAGCTCATCCTTCCGTTTGTCAAACGGCTTCGAATGCATAGCTTTCCCGGCCAATACAAGGATATCGAAGACCATTAAGCGACAAGGTGATTTAACAGCTTGTTCAGCAATTTTTTTAGTTGCTTTCATTCTACCGCGAACCTGGATGGTAGAAAAGTTTGCCTTATAGGGACTTTCCAGAAATACAAGTTCACCATCAAGGCGAAGGGGAAGGTGTGATTGAAAAAACTCCTCGTGAGATTCAAGGTATTCCTTTATTTCCGGGAACTGTGCTAGTAATGGCTTATTATTCCTGCTAGTTAATGTAATCCCGCTTTTATCCCAATTCAAAATAGCCCGAAACCCATCATATTTAACCTCGTACAGCCAATCAGGTTGAATTGTTAAATCAAAGGTTAGTGTTGGCAGCATCGGTTTCATTAGTGTATTTCCTTTCTTTTTCTTTATTTTGTTACAAACCATAACGATTCATCCTTTACCAATTGTTTTTAGGAATGGAGTGGGTAAAGAAAAGCAAAAATAATAACAAAAAGATTGGAGAATGACGCTATGCATACGATGTGGAAAGGCAGCATTAGTTTTGGGCTGGTGAATATACCTATAAAGCTTCATACGGCGACTGAGGATAAAGACATTAAACTTCGGACCCTGCATAATAAATGCCATGCTCCGATTAAATATGAAAAGATATGCACGGTATGTGAAGAGGAAGTAAAACCTGAGGACATCGTAAAGGCATACGAATATACAAAAGGTAAATTTGTTGTGCTTGACCATGAGGACATCGAAAAGCTCCGCAAGGAAAATGAAGAGAAGGCTGTAGAAATCATTGATTTCGTCAAAATGGAGGAAATTGACCCTATTTATTTTGATCGGAGTTATTATATGTCCCCAAATGAAGGTGGAAGTAAAGCCTATTCTTTGCTCCGAAAAGCACTTCAGGAATCACAAAAAGTGGGAATCGCAAAAATCATTATTCGATCAAAAGAGCAAATGGCAGTTATTCGTGTATATGATAATACATTGGTAATGGAAACGATCCATTTTCCAGATGAGGTTCGCCGTGCAGCTGATGTTCCTAATGTTCCAGCCGAAGATAAAGTAACAGAAAAAGAATTAGTTACAGCGATTATGCTAATTGACCAATTAACATCTGAATTTGAGCCTGAAAAATATACAGATGAATATAGAACGGCATTACTTGAATTAATCGAAGCAAAACGTACTGGACAAGAAGCCGTGACACCAACCGCGAAAGAGACACCTTCCAATGTTACCGATCTAATGGCTGCCCTGCAGGCGTCCATTGATAGGACAAAGCCAAGGAGTGAAAGTGCTGGAAGGAAAGAACCTGCATTAAAAAAAGAAACACCTGTAAAGAAAGAAACAGCAGCGAAGAAGGAAACAATAGCCAAAAAGCCTGCGGCACCAAGAAAAAAAGCTGCACCAAAAGTAAAAAAAGAAGCATAACAAAAATACCGATTCGACGAACTCGAGTCGGTTCTTTTTGATTATTTTGCCTTATAGCTGATAGTACTTTCAATCCAATTTTCGGCATATTATTATGGAAGAATTAAAATTTACAGATGCACGGGGGAGAGGGAATGGCTTATAATGTGCTTTTGTTTACAGACCCTGGAATTGATGATTCTTTTGCCATCATGTATGCATTATTAAATCCTGAAATAAATATTGTCGGTATCGTCAGTGGATATGGAAATACACCAAAAGAACAATCTGTAAAAAATACTGCTTATTTAATTGATTTAGCTGGGCGAGAAGATATTCCTATCATTGCTGGAGCAGCAGGACCATTATCTGGTGAGAATGTTCAGTTTTATCCTGAAATTCATGGACCGGAGGGACTTGGCCCAATCAAGCCGCTTGATTCCCTACAAAAGGTAGAAATTCATGACTTTAATAAAATCCTCGAAATTATTAATGAATACAAAGGCAATCTTATTATCGTCAATGTTGGCAGATTGACAGAATTAGCACTCATGTTCATCCTATATGGGAACAATGCTTTAAAAGATGTAACTGCCTTTTATATAATGGGAGGTGCCTTCTTAGTTCCGGGGAATATATCAGCAGAAGCAGAAGCCAACTTCTTTTCCGACTCCATTGCGTCAAGTATAGTGATGGAAAAAGCACATAATATTTATTTATATCCATTAAATGTTACGAATAAAGCTATTATTACACCAGATGTTATTGATTTTCTTAGCGAAAACAGCCCAACTCCTTTTAGACCATTACTAAAACCTGCATTTGAATATTATTTCAAGGCCTATCAAAAAAACATACCAGGTATTAAAGGTGCTCCATTTCATGATGTTTTGCCATTAATGGCAATTACCAATCCTGAAATTGTCAGGTATATTCCCAAAAGAGTAAGAGTAGAGGAATTTGGTAAAGCAAAAGGAAAAAGTATCGCTGATTTTCGTCCAAAACCAGATCCTGAACCCCCTGAAACCCTAGATTATATTGGTATGGAGGCTGATATCCAAAAGTTTGTCACAAACTTTATGGAAGTCTTTTTACAAGGAGATTTTGGGAAAAAATAATTTTTAATATTTATTTATAGTAGCTTGCTAGTATGCTATACTATTAACTTTATTGACTTTTAGAAAGATATAAGGTATTATGAAGATACGCTTTTAAGTTCGTGTAAATATTTATTGGTTTAAGTAGTCGTAACTGCACGAAATGTGGGTGATGTCTATTACCCTGTTGTGCTTTGCGACTTTTTGATTTTTTAAATGGTTATAACTAAAAGTGAAACAAATCTTTGGGGGTACTTTTCATGAATAACGGTAAAGTAAAATGGTTTAATGCAGAAAAAGGTTTTGGATTTATCGAGGCTGATGGCGGGCAAGATGTATTCGTACACTTCTCTGCAATTCAATCTGAAGGTTTCAAAACATTAGAAGAAGGTCAATCAGTTTCTTTCGAAATCGTTGAAGGCGCTCGTGGACCACAAGCTTCTAACGTTAAAGCTATTTAATTCATTTGAAAAATAAAAAGGTGGTGCAGTGATAAGGCATCACCTTTTTATCTTTATAAAGATGTATTTTTCCTAAAAATTAAAGAAACAGTTCTGCAAAAAGTACAAGGGGTGATCATTTTGGCGTTTGGTAGAAGAAATGATGAAGAAGTAAAGCTTGAAGAAACTAAAATTTGGGAATGTAATTCAGAAAAGTGTAAATGCTGGATTCGTGACAATTTTAAGAGCACTGAAGTGCCCCTCTGTCCAATATGCAAAAGTGAAATGAGTCAATCAACAAAAGAACTACAAGTCATTCATAATCATAGTAAAAATTTCATGTAAATAAACATAAGAAAAAGCAGGGGAATATTCCTCTGCTTTTTCTTATGAAACAATATTTTCTTTACAATAATCAAACACGAAAGATTCCTCATCCTCTTCAAGAGCAAAATCTAAGATCTTTTCGGTTCCTCTTTCATACAGATGATAATGAGATATTCTTGACCCCTTCTCATCAACTACAAAAAGCACCTTCATTCCAATTCCTTTATCTGAAAAGAGTTCATCCTCTTCATCAATTTCCAGTTCAAGAAAAAATTCATAGCGGTCGCCGCTTAATAAACCAAAAGGATCTACAAGTCTTTCAACTGTATGACCAGTAATATTCAATGAAATCATCCTTTACAAAATATTTACCTTTTTATTATATACATATATCGAGAGGAACTAGAAATAAATGACACCATTCGACGATAAATTGTTATCAAAATATGGATGATTTTTATGAATTAAATGTGAACTATCTAAAATTTAATATTTATTTAATAACTATAAAGTAAAATTGAGCTATAAGGAGTCGTAGGGAGAATCCTCGTGAAAACTGAGTTATATATTTGTGAATAACTTCACAATAAATGAAAGAGGAGGCATATATTAATGTCTAAAGACAGTCCTGTTAAGAATTTATTGGCTAATAAACTGCAGCGTAGGACATTTTTGAAGTGGTCGGGCGCAATCGGAGTTCCTGTAATTGCCGGAGGCGTAGGAACAAAATTATTGATTGATCAGCAAACGGAAGAAAAAGTAGCAAGTGCAAGTGATTGGGATAAGGTGGTTTCCACTTGTAGTATCAATAACTGTGGAGGCCGCTGTGTCATAAAAGCATATGTAAAAGATGGAGTGGTAGTTCGAGTAGCAACAGACACTCAGAAAAGCGGAGATCCTTCCATTCCGCCACTTAGAGCCTGTGTTCGGGGAAGAAACTATCGGAATTTATTGTATCATCCAGATCGTCTTAAGTATCCAATGAAACGTGTCGGCAGGCGTGGCGAAGGAAAGTTCGAACGAATTTCTTGGGAGGAAGCGATTGAAACGATTGCTTCCGAGATAAAACGAATTGGAGATACATATGGTCCGGAGTCAAGGTATGTTAACTACGCCTCTGGACAAAGCTGGGGGCTTCATAGCGGGAGAAACTCTGCTAGAAAAGTATTAGCACTAACAGGCGGTTACTTAAATTATCGGAATGATTATAGTTCAGGGGCAGGAAATGTGGCGACCCCTTTTACGTATGGTACGAACAATTCAGGCAGCAGCTTTGATTCCCTATTACATTCAAAATACATTATCCTTTGGGGGCAAAATCCATCTGAAATGATATTCTCGACTCCGTATAGGGAGTATCTAATGGGAGCAAAGAAAAATGGAGCAAAAATTATTCTGATTGACCCACGTTATACAGATACAGCTATTGCATTTGCAGATGAGTGGATACCAATTAAGCCAACAACAGATAATGCAATGATGGATGCTATGGGATATGTCATTGTAACGGAGAAATTACATGATCAAGCCTTTCTCGATAAGTACTGTGTTGGGTTTGATGGCGACCATATGCCAGAAGGTATAAGTAAAGAAGAGTCACTAATAAGTTACCTTTTGGGTGAAAAGGATGGAGTACCGAAAACACCTGAATGGGCAGAAAAGATATGTGGAGTGCCAGCAGAAAAAATTTGTGAAGTTGCTAGAAATTATGCGACGATAAAACCTGCAGCTCTTATACAAGGCTGGGCAGCACAACGTCAGGCCTATGGTGAGCAATTTATGCGGGGAGGAGCTCAATTAGCCTGTCTAACTGGAAATGTTGGTAAGCTGGGCGGATGGGCAGCTGGAACAGGTTACTGGAGCCGGGCGGATATTGTTTATCCTTTTAAAGTGGAAAATCCAGTAAAGGCATCGATTCCTTGCTTTCTCTGGACAAAGGCAGTCGAACAAGGTACCGAGATGACTGAAGCTGACGGTCTTCAAGGAACAGATAAATTAACAACGAATATTAAATTAATTTTTAATATGGCAGGAAATATGCTCGTTAATCAGCATGCTGATATCAATAAAACAACAAGTCTTTTAGAAGATGAAAGTAAAGTGGAATTCATCTGTGTCAGTGATCTATTTATGACTCCAAGTGCTCGATATGCAGATATTGTTTTGCCAGGTACAACCTTTTTTGAAAGATATGATATAGGGGTGCCGTGGTGCTTTGGAGATTACGTCGTTTTTGGTGATAAAACAATTGACCCTCTTTATGAATGTCGAAATGAGTATGATGTGTTTACTGAGGTGGCGGATAAGTTAGGAGTAAAGGAACAATTTACTGAGGGCATGACGATTCTAGATTTAGTAAAAGAAAGTATTAAACGAACGCGTGAAGAGCTCGATCCAAACTTTCCGACATTTGAAGAGTTCCGCGAAAAAGGTGTCCACCATTTTAAATTTGATGAACCGCTCGTGGGCTTCAAAGCACAGATTGAAGACCTCGAGAATTACCCTTTTGAGACACCATCTGGAAAAATTGAACTATTCTCTAAAACTCTTTGGGAAATGAACCAGCATGAGGAAATACCACCTATAGCCAAATATATTTCCTCATGGGAAGGGCCGGAAGATCCATTAATTGAAAAGTATCCCTTACAGCTTATCAGTTGGCATTATAAGCGTAGATGTCATTCCACCTATGATAATATGCCTTGGCTTGAGGAAGCAGCAAAGCAGGAAATGTGGTTGAATCCTAAAGATGCCGAGAAGCGTGGGATCAAAGATGGTGATAAAGTTCAAGTCTTTAATGACCGTGGCAGCTTGATGATTGATGTCAAGGTAACAACGCGTATTACTCCTGGTGTTGCTGGTATTCCTCAAGGTGCCTGGTATACACCAGACAAAGCGGGTACGGACCAAAGGGGTTCAGTTAACGTGTTGACGTCACAGCGGCCGACATCACTAGCAAAATCAAATCCTCAATTAACAAATCTTGTTGAAGTGAAAAAAGCGTAAGGAGTGACTATTTTGGGGCAAATTGGGTTTTATATCAATCAAAGTATCTGCCAAGGCTGTAAAGCTTGCAGTGTGGCTTGTAAAGATAAAAATAATACGGAAGTAGGGATAAACTGCCGCAGGGTTTATACAAAAGAAGAAGGTGCTTATATTCAGCAGCCTAATGGCGGAATTGTTCATAATGTGACGTCGTACTATTTCTCGATTGCTTGTAACCATTGTGAACAGCCAGGATGCCTCAAAAACTGTCCTACTGGTGCGATAATAAAACGGGACGAGGATGGAGTTGTTACAATAGATCAGGAAATTTGTGCAGGAGCACAGTTATGTGTAAGTGCTTGTCCATATGGTGGACCACAGTATAACAAAGAGACGTTTAAATCAAACAAATGTAATTTTTGTATCGATCTCCAGGAAAAAGGGGAAGATCCTGTTTGTGTCGCGACATGTCCATTAGGAGCAATTGAATTTGGACCGATAGAAGAACTGAGAAAAAAATACGGTAAAATTAGACAAATTAAAGGGATGCCAAGTCCTTCCATTACGAAACCAAACATTGTCATTACGCCTCATCGTAACGCTAAGCTTGTATAAAGAATTTAATTAATGAGTTGGTGAAAAGATGTCAATCCTCGTAAATTGGTTAGAGAGCCTTCATCAAGAAATAATCGTAACCTCTAAATGTGTTAGAGAGCGGAACCGGAAGTCAACTTGCGGTTTTTGCCTGGAAAAATGTGAGCATGAAGCAATTGTAGTAAAGCGAAATCAACTCTTCATCGATACAAATAAGTGTACAATGTGTGGTGAGTGTATAATCGCCTGCCCGTTATCTGCAATAGAGGGTATTGTTAATAATCGGGCATTCGACAAAGGGAGCCTCGTTTTTGATTCGAACTATGTGCCAACAATTAAAGAATTACTCATTTATAAAAAAAGAGGAATGACATCGATTAAAGCTCCTCAGCCATTAAGTATAGAATGGGAAATAGTGTTATTCGAGTCAAATAGTCAATTAGAGTTGCTTGATGAAAGTCCATTTGTTATGGTCGAAAAGGTAACGGAAGAAGTGCTATCAAGAAGAGCCTTATTTGGATCACTTCAAAAAGAAGGAAAACAACTTGCAAAAAAGATGGCCCCCGCTTCATGGAAGATGAAGAAGGATGACTGGAAAATAACAAAATATTATCCTAATTATCAATTTTACAGTGTCATGTTAAACATAGAAAAATGCACACTCTGCCAGGCTTGCTTTACTCTTTGTCCTGGAAAACTATTTCATATTAAGGACAGTAAGTTCATGATTGAAAGTGAAAAATGTGTGGATTGTAAGTCCTGTACCGATGTTTGCCCGGAAAATGCGCTTAAGATTGTCCCAGAAATTAAGAGGAAAAGTGAAGATCAAAGAAACATCCATCAGAAGGCGTGTAAGAACTGTGGTCATACCTTTTTCACCTTTAAGGTGGAAACTGAGAAATGTCATGTATGTATGAATAGAGACCCTGATTGGTTAAGTCCTTATTAGAACAAACCATATTCTCACCATCATAGATTTTACTCCATTTGGACAAATTAAAGCCATATTAAAAAGGGTGGTGAGAATGTGACAAAACGGAATATCAAGACAAAATCTGGTCTTCAAACAGCAAAGAGTTTAACGAACTCAGAGTTTGCCAATGAAATGACTCCTCAAAACAAAAAGGCTAAGAAAGAGAAGCCTCAGACATAAAAAAATAAAGATTATAGGCGCTGGGGAAGCCCCAGCGCTATTTTTAGTTTTGAGTTTTCGTTCCGGGCTTTATAGCCATTAATGCAACAATTGCCGCAATAATACTGAGTCCGCTGAGTGTAATGAAAATCCAGTAAGTAGCTACTTTCATTAACAAAGCAATAATCGGAGGGCCGGCTGCTACTCCGATAAATCTCATCGAGCTGTAAATGGAGGAGATCGTTCCTCGCTCTTCCTTCTCAATTCCTTCAGTAATTAAGGCATCCAAACATGGAAGTCCGATACCGATTCCGACCCCTGCTATTAAAAACATGCTAATCATAAACCAGAGCTTAATCGAGAACCATAGGGCCAAAATGGATAAAGCTGCTGCAATAATCCCTCCGAAGGTGAGCCATTTCATGAGGACTTTATTTTTTTTGATTACCTTGCCTGCAATAAAGGAAGATAAACAAAGTGCCCCAAGTGGTAAAGCCAATAATAAACCTTTCTTAATATCCTTTATACCATATTTCGTTTCAAAGATTTCAGATAGGTAAAATAATATACCAAAAAGCACTAACATAAGGATTCCGCCAATAAAAAAGATAGCGTATAACCATTTACCTTTCTCTGTAAAGGTCTTTTTTACATTGATAAAAAATTGTTTAAAGGGAATTGGTTTTGATGGCTCCGGGCACTTAACTAAAAGCATTACCAAGATAACGGATATGAAACAAAACACTGGAAATGAAAAGAAAGGTAAAAACCAGATAACTCCTGCTAAAACAGCTCCCAATATAGGGCTAAGAACCTTTCCAAAGGTATTAGATGTTTCAATTAAACCTAAACAGCTGCTGACATCATCATCATTTTTGAACATATCGCCAACTAAAGGAAGGACAATTGGGGCAGCACCTGCCGCTCCCACCCCTTGAAGGGCTCGACCCACTAATATCAACCAATAGGCATTGTCCAGTTTCCATGCAGCCCATCCGGATAGTAAGCCTCCCAGTCCAGCTATGATGAGACTTGGAATGATTACCCTTTTTCTGCCAATATGGTCAGATAGGTAGCCTGCGACCGGTATCAAGAAAATGGCAACAATCGAATATACAGTAATAACCATACTCGTTTGAAACGAGGAAATCGATAATTTTTTTTCCATTGAGGGCAGCACAGGTATTAACATGGAATTCCCTAATGTCATTACTAACGGAATGGATGAAAGTGAGAGTATTGCCCACTTTTGTTTGGATACTTCATCTGATTTTTTCTTTTTTCCAGCTGAGGAGGATTTGTTTCTCACAGCCTCTGAACTTGGGCATAATTGTTCAATGTGATCCATTTTTCTTCTATCCCGCCTTCATCATGATGTGCTAATGTTAATATTGACATCTTTATTTCAAAATAACTATCAAATAGTAATCCTTTAAATGGAATAGCATTATGATTTTTAAATTGAATTTTCTAAAAATTGATGTTGACATTAGGTTTAGAAATGGTTTAATATAAAAATCAATACGAAGGGCATTGATGAAGAGTAGTAACTTTTACGGATTCTCTAGAGAGCTGATGGATGGTGTGAATCAGTGTAGACGTATGAGTGAATGGACTTCGGAGCCTCCAAACCGAACCTCCTATAGGGTCAGTAGGCTTTGGCGAAATCCTCATCGTTAAAAGAGGCAGATATTCAAGCGGTAAAGCGCTTTGATATCGGTAAAGTGAGCTGATTTTTTGGCTAATGAAGGTGGCACCACGGGTCTTCCGTCCTTTTTGGATGGAGGGCCCTGTTTGTTTTTAATTAAATAAATAAATCGTTGAACAAGAGTAGTACACTTATTTCAATCTTTATCAGAGAGTCGGGAATGGTGAGAGCCCGATAAGAATGGGTTAGTGGAATGGACTTGTGAGAGGCTGCCTGAACCATAGTAGGGCAGCACGGAGTTCCGCCGTTAAAAGGATAGGGTATCGGACTTAAGGGTTCTGTATCTGAAAGAGGAAGCTGTAAGTAACAGCTTCAAAATGAGGTGGCACCACGACTTTAGAATCGTCCTCTATATGCATAAGTTTTATTGATTATGCATATAGAGGACGATTTTTTATTTTTTTACGAAGGGATGCAGATCACATGAAAACGAAAAACGCTTTTTTCTTTAAGGAATTAAAAGGAGATACATTCACTCCTATCTCCATTTTGCAGAAAATTAGTGGAAACAAGAAATTCTTATTAGAAAGTTCACATAAATACCATGACTCAGGACGCTACTCTTTCATTGGGTCTGACCCGGCTTTTGAACTCATCTCCACTGGTGACAAAAATGAAATTCATTATCGAAATGGCGATAGGAAGGTTATACAAGGTAATCCACTTGAAATGATTAAGACATTGCTGCCGCAAATTGATGAAGCGCCTTTTCCGTTTATTGGCGGGGCAATGGGGTATGTCGGCTATGATATCATCCGTCAATTCGAAGTTATTGGTGAAGAGTATCCAAATGGATTGCAAATGCCTGACGTCCATTTAATGTTTTATGAAGAAGTCATTGTTTTTGATCATCTTGAAGAAAAAATAACGATTTGCGGACTGTCGCTTACTGAAGATGGCGATAGAGATTTACTTGAAAAAAGGCTGGAACAAAGAATGGGAGAACTAAAGCAGCCTGCCCAATATCATGATGACAAACCTTTTCAATTTACCGGCTTTCAGTCGGAAACCTCAAAAGAAGAATTTATTGAAAATGTAGAAATAGCCAAAGAGCATATAAAAGCAGGTGATATTTTTCAGGTGGTACTCTCAAGACGAATGAAGTCATTGTTCCAAGGCTCACCGTTATCACTTTATCGCAAACACCGTGCCCATAACCCGACACCTTATATGTTTTATATTGATTTCGAAGCTTATACCGTAATCGGTTCTTCCCCTGAAAGCCTTATAAAGACAAGAGGTTCACAGGTGTACGCTAATCCAATCGCTGGTACAAAAAGAAGAGGAAAAACAGCCGAGGAAGACCATCTGATTGAAAAAGAGTTAAAGAGCGATGAAAAAGAATTGGCAGAGCATAAGATGCTTGTTGACCTTGGGAGGAATGACTTAGGCAGGGTTTGTGAATATGGGTCAGTAACGGTGGATAAGTATATGCAGGTTGAAAGGTTCCGCCATGTCATTCATCTTGTTTCAGAAGTTAGCGGAACGTTAACAAAAGAGCATAGCAATCTTGACGCACTTGCTGCATGTCTTCCAGCAGGCACCGTCTCAGGGGCACCGAAAATAAGAGCGATGGAGATTATAAATAAATTAGAGAAATCAAAACGCGGGCTTTATTCCGGTGCTATAGGTTATTTATCCGCCAATGGAAATATTGATTTTGCCTTAGCCATTCGTACGATGATTTTGAAAGAAGGGACCGCTTATATACAGGCAGGTGCAGGGATTGTCCATGACTCCAATCCGGAGTCAGAATATGAAGAAACCATCAATAAACTAAAAGCCTTTTTGGAGGGAGAACAATGATTTTACTAATTGATAATTTTGACTCCTTTACGTTCAACCTTTATCAGTATTTAGGTGAATTAGGAGAAACCGTTTCGGTTATGAGAAATAATCAACTTACTATTGAGCAAATAAGGGAAATGAATCCGAAGGCAATCATCCTGTCCCCAGGACCTGGGAAACCAGAAGATGCAGGAATTTGCATTGAGGCTATTCAAAATTTATATCAAGAATTTCCTATCCTAGGGATTTGTTTAGGACATCAGGCAATCGGTGCTGCTTTTGGCAGTGAAATTAGAAGAGCAAACGTTATTAAACACGGAAAAACATCACAAATCACGCATAATGGCTTCGGAATTTTTTCCTATTTACCTTCGCCATTAGAGGTAATGCGCTATCATTCCTTGGTTATCGATAAGGATACTCTTTCTTCCGATTTGGAATGTGTCGCTCAATCTATGGATGACCAAGAAGTAATGGCTATAAAACATCGGTATTATCCAGTATTTGGTTTACAGTTTCATCCAGAATCGATTGGCACACCAACAGGAAAGCAATTGCTCAAAAACTTTTTAACTCAGATAGAAGGGAAGATGAAAAATGAAGAACTTTCTACTCCAATTAGCTGACGGTGGATCCTTTTCAGAGCCTCAAATGAAGGAAGCGATGGATCTATTATTAGGTGAAGAAGTTTCTGAAAGTGAAATTGCAGCCTTTTTAATGGGTTTAAAGTCAAAAGGTGAAACAGTCGAAGAAATTACTGGCATTGTCAAAGGTCTAAAGGAGAATACTCTTCCGTTCCGCAAGAAATTTCCAAATGTTCTCGATAATTGTGGCACTGGCGGAGATGGTTCTTCAAGTTTTAATATAAGTACCACTTCGGCATTTGTTATTGCAGGTGCAGGAATCCCTGTTGCCAAACACGGAAACCGGAGTATATCGAGCAAAACAGGAAGTGCGGATGTGCTTGAGTATTTAGGAATTAATTTAAATTTATCAGTAGAACGAACAGAAGAGATTCTCGATGAACTTGGTATTGCCTTCTTATTCGCACCACATGTTCATCCCAAACTTAAGAAGGTAATGACCGTTAGAAGACAATTGAAAATCCCAACCATCTTCAATTTTATCGGACCACTTACAAATCCTATTGATTTGGACTATCAATTACTCGGTGTCTATCGCAGGGACTTACTCCCTGTATTTGCGGAAGTACTGCAAAATCTGGGGCGTAAGCGGGCAGTTGTTATCAATGGGGCAGGCTTTATGGATGAGGCTTCACTTCAGGGGGAGAACCATCTGACACTTTTAGAAGATGGAGTGATTTCCAAGCAAAGCTTTGTACCAGGTGAAGTGGGGCTTCCACAGTATGATAACAGTGCCATTAAGGGCGGAGATTCTAAAGAAAATGCGCTCATTCTTAAGAATGTTCTTTCTGGCGAAAAGGGTGCCTGCCGAGATACCGTGCTATTAAATGCAGGAATAGGAATTTATGCAAGCGGAAGGGCAGAAAACATTGCTGATGGAATTAGCATCGCAAGGGATGTCATTGACTCAGGGGCTGCCTATGAAAAATTACAAGGTTTAATCGAAATGACGAGAAAAGGTCAAAGAGAGGCGATATAGAGTGGAAACGATACTAGATCGAATTATTGAAGAAAAACGAAAAGAGGTTCAAAAACTTCGCGAAGGAAATTTCATAAAAGTGGAAGCGAAGCCTAGAAGATCCTTTATCCATAAATTAACGGCAGCAGATGAAATTGCTATTATTTCAGAATTTAAACGAGCGTCTCCATCGAAAGGAATCATTAACAGTGGGGCTGATCCGGCTGAGCAGGCAGTAAGATATGAGCAGGCAGGAGCATCAGCTATTTCTGTTCTAACCGATTCAACTTTTTTTAAAGGCTCCTTTTCAGATTTAAGAGCGGTAAGAGAGGCAGTGGATTTGCCTATCCTTTGCAAGGATTTTATTATTGATTCCAGTCAAATTGACATGGCCGCTGAAAATGGTGCAGACATAATCCTTCTGATTGTGGCCGCATTGGACCAAGAGTCCCTCATTAAGTTGTATCAATATGCACAAGGTTTGAATTTAGAGGTGTTAGTGGAGGTTCATGATCAAGTTGAGTTAGAAAATGCCCTTCAAATAGGAGCTCAATTAATCGGTGTGAACAATCGAGATTTAAAGACTTTTACTGTCTCACTTGAGACAACGGAATCCTTGGCAAAATCCATCAAGGATGCAGGTGCCTTTCTTATTAGTGAAAGTGGGATACATCAGAAGGAAGATGTGGAGCGTGTACGTAACGCAGGGGCAAATGGAATTTTAGTTGGAGAAGCATTCATGAAGAGCCCTGACCTATTACAATCCTTCAAGGACTTTAGGCTGCCACTTGCAGGGGGATTACAACAATGAAGGTGAAAATTTGTGGTATTACGGACCTTACGACTGCAATTGCAGCTGTTGACTATGGTGCTGATGCCCTCGGATTTGTTTTTGCAGAAAGCAAACGTAAGATTACAGAAGTAAAGGCAAAGGAGATTATTGCCCACTTACCGAAAGAGGTAATAAGGGTTGGGGTGTTTGTCAATGAGTCGAAAGAGAGGATAGAAGAAATTGCTTCAAGTGTGGGTCTCACTCACGTTCAGTTACACGGTGATGAAACTACAGTGTTTAGTGAATCCCTTTCGTACCCGGTTATAAAAGCAATAAGTATTCATGACGAACAGAGCTTAAAGACAATAGAAAATTATAAATGTGAATACGTTTTGATTGACGGACCAAAAGGGAAATACAGAGGAGGAAACGGCTTATCCTTTGACTGGAACAGCATTTCTGCAGAGGATCTTAAGGATAAAAAAGTGATTCTTGCTGGTGGATTGCATGATAAAAATGTGGAAGAGGCAATTAATCTGATTAAACCGTACATGGTCGATGTAAGCAGCGGTGTTGAGACTGAAGGAAAAAAGGATCTAAACAAAATCCAATCATTCATAATTAAGGCTAAAGGGAGCCAAACGGGAGGAACGCGGAATGAATTCATATACACTGCCGAATGAAAAAGGGCAATTTGGTATTTATGGCGGAAGGTTTGTACCAGAAACACTTATGAAAGCTGTTCTTGAGCTGGATGAAGCTTATAAAATCGCAAAAGAGGACCCAAGTTTCCAAGCAGAAATTGATGGATATTTATCGGAATATGTGGGGAGAGAGACACCGCTTTATTTTGCAAAGAATCTTACAAAATACGCTGGCGGAGCTCAAATTTATCTTAAAAGGGAAGACCTGAACCATACAGGTGCCCACAAAATCAATAATGCTATCGGTCAGGCTCTGTTAGCGGTTAGGATGGGAAAAAGAAAAATCGTTGCCGAAACCGGTGCAGGGCAGCATGGAGTTGCAACCGCAACAGTGTGCGCTTTATTAAATCTTGATTGCATTATTTTTATGGGAGAAGAAGACATCAAACGACAGGCATTAAATGTATTTCGAATGGAGCTGCTTGGAGCAAAAGTTGTAAGCGTTACTTCTGGCAGTTCAACCTTAAAGGATGCCGTAAATGAAGCTTTACGCTACTGGGTTGAACATGTGGAGGATACACACTATCTATTAGGTTCTGTTATGGGACCACATCCCTTTCCGGTAATGGTAAGAGATTTTCAAAGTGTGATTGGCAAAGAGACGAAAATACAGTTTTTTGAACAGGAAGGAAAGCTTCCTGAAGCGGTTGTCGCCTGTATCGGCGGTGGCAGCAATGCCGCTGGAATGTTCCATCCCTTTATTGAAGATAAAGAAGTAAGTCTTTATGGCGTAGAAGCAGCCGGACAGGGAACTGACACCGATTTTCATGCAGCTTCACTCACAAAAGGAAAACCAGGAGTTCTCCATGGTGCACTCATGTACTTATTGCAGGATGAAGATGGTCAGATAATCGAAGCACATTCGATTTCAGCTGGACTTGATTATCCTGGTGTAGGACCAGAACATAGTTACTTAAAAGACAGTGGAAGAGCGAATTATCGGTCGATAACGGATAAAGAAGCATTGGATGCCTTTCAGCTTTTATCGAAACTAGAAGGTATTATTCCAGCTCTTGAAAGTGCACATGCCGTAAGTTTTGCTGTTAAACTTGCTGCTCAAATGAAGGAAACAGAGCATATAGTTGTTTGTTTGTCAGGACGTGGAGATAAAGACGTAATGGCTGTAAAAGAAAGGTTAGAAAGGGAGAGAGCATAATGAATAGAATTGAACAATCATTTAAGACTTTATATGAACAAAATGAAAAAGCTTTTATTCCCTATATTATGGCTGGAGATGGCGGACTAAATATTCTAGCTGAACGGCTCAGTACTTTGGAGAGATTTGGCGCAACACTCATTGAAGTGGGAGTTCCTTTTTCCGATCCTGTAGCAGATGGTCCGACCATACAACAAGCAGGTATTAGGGCACTTCAAAATGGAACAACATTAAGGGGGATTATTGCTGAACTTACAAAAGCCAGGGAAGTAGTTTCTATCCCTATCGTGCTTATGACTTATCTAAATCCTATCTATTCATATGGGATTTCTACATTCGCACAAGATATTGCGAATGCCGGAGTAGACGGATGTATTATTCCTGATCTTCCGATTGAAGAAGAAGAGTTGCTTGCTGAGGAGCTCGAAAATGTCGGGATTGAACTAATCCGGCTTGTTACGCTGACCTCCCCAAGTGAGCGAATTAAGGAAATATCGAGTCGAGGTAATGGCTTTTTATACACAGTAACGGTAAAAGGTATAACCGGTACGAGAAATGAATTCAATCAAGAAGTGGTGGAATTTTTAAAGAGAGTGAAGGAAATAAGTCCGATTCCAGTTGTGGCTGGGTTTGGAATATCAACCGAAGATCAAATTAAGGAGTTAACCCCTCATTGTGACGGAGTGATTGTCGGCAGTAAGATTGTCGATTTACTCAATAAAAACGACATCAATGGGTTGGAAAGCTTTATGTCTGTTCTTAAACCAGAAAAAAACATTAGGTAGGAAGAAAAAAAATCTACTCATTATGAGTGGATTTTTTTGTGCTAGTGTCATTTGTTACAGCAACACTATAGAATATTTACTATAATTTTGTTAGAAGATTAAGTTTGGTTAAGTTAGGATGAGGTTGTATGATGAAGGTGAAGGAAACAATCAACTCATTAATTGCAGGTATTGATGGTTTTTCAGGCAGCTCCTACAAAGTTCATGTTGATTTTTTTCGGAATTCATTTACTGTCTTTGAATGGAGAAACAAAGACAATATCCTCCCATTTACCAATCTTGAGAATAAATCAATTGGAAACATAATGGATTTTAAAAGTGAAATTTATTCAATGAAAATTTGGGAATGGGAACCATCATATCGAAACGAAGAAGGAATCATTCTTGATGGGAAATATTGGTCGATTAGGGTAAATACAAAACACAAAGTTTATGAGAGTGAAGGAATTGAATGTTTCCCACCAGACTGGAAACGATTTTGTCATGCAGTTGAAAAATTAACAGGAATACCCTTCAGGTAAAACCTCTACCTATCAAATTGGCAGGAATGTCTTCTTGATACCTCCGTATATCTCTTATATAATTAGTCTATACTTTTACTGAACTTCTTTGTAATTTAACCATTTATTAGGGATTTCCCTTTAATTTGTTATTTGAAACTTCCAGTCTTGGAAGTTTTGTTTGTTTTAAGCCAGTTATTATTAAAATTAGATAGTAAAAAAGAGGAGTTAATATAAAATGAAGGAAATTACTGTTGAGGAATTACAAACGTTAAAGAATCCCATCATCATTGATATTCGTTCACCAATTGAGTTTAAGGATGGTTCAATTCCGGAAGCAATAAACATTCCTTTATTTACGGACAAAGAGCGTGAGGAAATTGGAACCATTTATAAACATGAAGGACAAGCTGCAGCTAAATGGAAAGCGATGGAATTTGTTTCACCTAAAATCCCTGCGCTTCTAAAGCAAATTCAAGAAGCTATGCAAAATGGGGACGAATTAGTCATTCATTGCTGGCGCGGGGGAATGAGAAGCAAGGCGGTCGTAACCTTTTTAGAATTTGCAGGGATATATGCAATGCGTTTAACAGGCGGCTATAAAGCGTACAGACAATACATTCTTAAGCAAATTCCGGGGATGTTTCCAGAAAAGGCAGTTGTATTACATGGACTAACTGGAGTTGGTAAGACAGAAGTTCTGAAGAAATTGAAGTCTCTTGGGTACCCAATTCTTGATCTTGAAGAAATGGCTGCCCATCGAGGGTCTATTTTTGGCACAATTGGGCTAGGAGAAGGGCATAATCAAAAGATATTCGATTCCCTTTTATACAAAGGACTAAAAGAAATACAAGGTTCTGCTTATTTTGTGATGGAAGCTGAAAGCAAACGGATTGGGAAAGCTGTTCAGCCTGGAGAGCTTATGGATAAGAAAATGAAGGGGATTAATATTTATATCCACACCTCTTTAGAGCAAAGGGTTATTCAGCTTGTTAATGAATATGTTTTGCCATATCAAAATGAACCATGGTATCAAGACCAAATTTCAATTGGGATTGAAAAAATCTTGAGAAGAATTAAAGACCATGATATGAAAAAGGCACTGCTTCAAACTTTAGAAAATAAGGATTATCAAACGATGATTGGTATTTTACTAGAACATTATTATGATCCCCGCTATGATCATGCCACTCTTGAATATGATGGGAAGTTTATTGATGTCTATGCGGACGATGCTAACCATGCAAGTATGAAGGTAATGGAAGAAATTGATAAACTTTTCGTGAAAAAGAAAGAGGTCTTTGAAGGTCAAGTTTAAACTGAATGGGAAAAAGATTAATATAGTCACGGAATTGTAACGAATGAATGAAAATTCTAAATTATTCCACAACTATTTCCTGCTATTTCAGATTATAATAAAAGTATAATCAATAATAGAAAGGAAGCTTAACGATGAGGGAATCAAAAATTTACCACCACCGCTTAGTGGATTGTCAGGATCATGTCGCTTTTACAGTAGAAGATGGAATTAATGTGTTCAGTGGAAGTGCTGCTATTAAAACCTGCATAAATTGTGGACATAGGGAATTACCTAGCGAGGTAAAAGAAATAGTCAACTCGTCCATAAGCGAAAAAAGAAAAAAACCTCTATTCCCAACAAAACTGATTGACCTAACAAAGGGTTTCTTATAACTTCAAAAGCTCTAAGGCCGGACACTCCGGTCTTTTATTTTTTATAGTAAGGCTGTGTTAAAGGAAGCTGTTGATTTGTG